>DAVZKO010000041.1:0-25214 GCA_052272205.1 Schaedlerella sp.
GACCAATGTATTGGCAAGTCCGATCACGCCCGGTTCTCTTAGTGCCTCTTCATTACGGATTCCACCGCCGCCACGCATACTGGTCAACGGAAGAAATGTTGCACGTCCGAATTTATTCTTCTTTAAGAATTCAATCATCCGCTTTGCAGTTTCTTCATTGTCTGTTACAATATTCTGAATACTGCCTCCAAGTGCTGTTTCTACCGCAACCTCATATTCCTTGTCAACCTTGATGATGTCTGCTACTACGCCCAGCAATCCCGGCTCATGATCCCGGTTGTTCATCACGCGGCGAATACTGTTGCCATATCCATCATAGCGCTCCGTCATATTCTTCAACGACTCCAGACGGGATGCTTCTCTATGATAGTTTGACTGCTCGTTCCGCAATTCATGCTCTGCTTTTGAGATTTCATTTTGATACGCTGCAATCTTCTGTTCCTGTCCATGCATCTCTTCATTGTATCCGGCAATCTCTTCCTGTACTGCCTTCCTTTGGTTTGCATAATCAGAAAGCACTGCATTTTTCTGTTCGCCCTCACTCGCAATCTCAAGCACGACTTTATTCAATGATGCTCTTCTCGTCGTAATCTGGCTCTTGGTTGTTGTAAAATGCTGAATCTGTGCTTTCGTCGATGCACGATTGTTCAACAGGTCCATAATCTCCTGTTTATGCTGTTCAATCTCGTCTGTCGTGCGGGCAATCTTCGTCTGAATATCAAGCAGTTTCTGCTGTGCATCTCCATTCTGGACAGACTCTTCTTTGAGTTGCTGTCGAATCTCCCTTTGCTCCTGCTCCAGCTTTTCTTTCTGTTCCGTTCTAGATGCAATTTCTTTATGAATCGCATTTAAACGATTCTCATAATGCTCATCATTCATACGAACCGTATTAATCTGCTCTTTTAAGACATTAATCTGCCCTTCTAACTGCTGTTTCAAAAGATTCGTCTCATTCAACTGCGTCTTTGCTGTCTCAAGTGCCGCATCAATCGAATCGACTTTTTCTTCGATTATCTCATACTCGACTTTCATCTTTTCATAATTGATGTTCGCCTGCTCCAATTCTTCTGTAGCAATCTTCAACTGTCCCTCAATCTGACAGATCTGCTCTTTTATCCGTTCTGTCTCCAACAGGAACATATTGATATCCAACGTCTTCAGTGCTTCTCGCTTCTTCAGATATTCTCTTGCAACCTGTGACTGGCGCTCCAATGGTCCAATCTGTTTTTCCAGTTCCGACAAAATATCATTGACACGAGTTAAATTCTGTCTTTCTTCTTCCAGTTTTTTCAATGACAGATTCTTACGACGTTTGAACTTGACAATTCCTGCTGCTTCATCAAACAGTTCACGCCGTTCTTCCGGTTTCCCGCTCAAGATTTTATCAATCTGTCCCTGTCCGATAATCGAATATCCCTCTTTACCGATACCGGTATCGTAAAACATCTCATTGATGTCTTTCAAACGGCATGCAGCTCCGTTGATCAAATATTCACTCTCTCCGGAACGATATAATTTTCTTGTTACCGTCACTTCCTCATAGTCTACCGGCAATTTATGGTCTGCATTATTCAACGTAATCGCAACCGATGCATAACTGAGCGGCTTACGATTTTCCGTTCCTGAGAAAATAACATCCTGCATTGAGCCTCCTCGAAGCTGTTTGGCTCTCTGCTCGCCCAATACCCATCTGACCGCATCGGCAACGTTACTTTTTCCGCTTCCGTTTGGACCTACAATACCAGTAATACCTTCATGAAAATCAAATTTTATCTTGTTCGCAAACGACTTAAAGCCTTGCACTTCAATGCTTTTTAAATACATATATCACCTGCTCTATTACTTCTTTTTCAATGCCAGGATTGCCTGATATGCAGCCTGCTGTTCTGCTGCTTTCTTCGTACGGCCTTTTCCGGTTCCATAATTGACCTCTCCGATAAATACTTCCACGTAGAAAGACTTATTATGATCCGGTCCTTCTTCTTTCAACAAACGGTATGTGATTGGCTGGCTCATATCCGCCTGTACAATTTCCTGTAAAATAGTCTTGCTATCGAAAAAGAGTTTTTTATTTTCCAAGTCCGACAAAATAAATTTATGGATAAACTCTTTTGCATTAGCAAAACCACCGTCCAGATATATTGCTCCAATTAACGCTTCCATTGCATCCGATGTAACAGATTCTCTGGTTCTTCCACCGGTGGCTTCCTCTCCTTTACCAAGCAGCAGATAACTTCCAAGCTCAATATCTCTTGCACAAAATGCCAGAGACGGCTCACACACCATACTCGCTCTCGTCTTTGTCAGCTTACCTTCCGGTTCTTTTGTATTCTCCAGAAACAAAAATTCACTGGATACCAATTCCAACACTGCATCCCCCAAAAATTCCAGTCTCTCATTGCACTGATATTTGGGCAAATGCTTTTCATTTGTATAAGAACTGTGCATCAATGCATGTTTGAGCAATGAAAAATCTTTAAACTGATAACCGATTCTTTTTTCCAATTCTTTCAACTTATCTTCCATCTGTTTCTCCTTTTTGTAACTTCCATTGTGACCTTAACCGGATTGTCATTCCGGTTAAATAAGATCCGTTTTCCCTTACTGGTCATATATCATACAAATCATAGAAAACAGAAAAGCCCTTTACGGGCTTTTCTATTACTTTCTGCATTTGCTTACGCATTTCCCTTTTTACTCTTAATCTGATCTACCGCATCCTGAACTGTAGAAATCTGTTCTACTGCATCGTCCGGAATCTCAATATCAAATTCTTCTTCTAATTTCAACACGATCTGAATCACATCCAGAGAATCGGCAGCTAAATCCTCCACAAATCTGCTTTCCGGTTTTACCTCATCTGCATTTAAATTCATCTCTTGTGCAATAATTTTCTGTATCTTTTCAAATTCCATGGTTATCTTCCCTTTCTTTTCACATAATTTTAAATCGTAGTTTCAATCTTACCGCTGATATCCTGCTCTTTGAATGTTACACATTGGATGATGGAATTGCAAACTTCTGTTGCCTTCGAACTTCCGTGTGTCTTCACAACCAGGCCTTTCAGTCCCAGCATCGGTGCGCCACCATAAGCAGTCGCATCGAAAGACTTCAATGTAGTCTTCAGCGCCGGTTTTACAAGCAAGCCGCCAATCTTACTTTTCAAAGTTGACATCATACCTTTCTTCACTTCACTGAGAAGTGTACCGGCAACGCCTTCATAAAGTTTCAGAATTACATTTCCCACAAATGCTTCGCATACGATCACATCTACCGCCCCAGATGGAATATCTCTTGCTTCTACACTTCCGACAAAGTTGATATCCTCACAGGCTTTCAATAGTGGAAATGTCTCTTTTACCAGAGCATTCCCCTTTTCTTCTTCAGCTCCGATGTTCACAATTCCGACCGTCGGATTCTTCTTACCAATGACATGTTCCATATAAATCGAACCCATCTTGGCAAACTGAACGAGATGAGACGGTCTGGCATCTACATTGGCTCCACAGTCAATCAACAGGGACACTCCCTTGGCTGTCGGGATCAACGGTGCAAGCGGTGTACGCTCTACGCCTTTGATCTTCCCTACCAGAATCTGTCCCCCGACAAGAACTGCTCCCGAATTACCGGCAGACACTACCGCATCTGCTTTCTTATCATGTACCAACTTCATCGCAACAGACATCGATGAGTCTTTCTTCCTTCGAATTGCAAGAACCGGCGGTTCTGCCATCTCAATCTCTTCTGTCGCATTGACAATCTCCAATTGTTCTTTCGGATATTCATATGACTTTAATGTATCTTGCAGTATCTCTTCTTTACCAACCAACAGAACTTTGATATCCTGTCGCTGTTTTATTGCATTGACCGCTCCTTTTACAATCTCCTGTGGTGCATTGTCTCCACCCATTGCATCCAGAGCGACTACAGTAGTTTCGGACATAGTTTTTCCTCCTTACATAACTGGTTATAATTTTATCAAAAAATGCAAAAAAAAACAAGGACTTGATGTTACTCAAATCCTTGTAATCATACATTTCTAATTAGTCAACAGAAATGATTTCTTTTTTGTTGTAGCTACCGCAAGCCTTACATACTCTGTGAGGCATCATAAGTTCTCCACACTTGCTGCATTTTACAAGATTTGGAGCGCTCATTTTCCAGTTAGCTCTTCTCTTATCTCTTCTTGCTTTAGAAGATTTATTCTTTGGACAGATAGACATAGGTTACACCTCCTTAAAATTCTTAAACAGATCACGGACAACTGACATTCTTGGATCAAGACTCGTGTCTTCACAGTCACAAGTACCCTTATTTAGGTTCTGACCACAAACGTTACAAATGCCCTTGCAGTCTTCACTGCAAAGAACTTTCGTCGGCCATCCTATTAATATCTCGTTATAGAGCATTTTGTCCACGTCAAGATAATATCCGTCAATATAATTTGATTCATCGAATCCTTCTTCCAGTTCCGCATCAGATTGTGCGAGGTCGACATGCTTTTCCACATCCAGCACAATCTCCTGTTCCACATCTTCCAAACACCGATCACAAGGAATCAGGACACGGATCTTCGTCTTTGCCTGAATTCTCAGTTCTCGCTTCTTCATATGTGAAACTGTAATCACTACCGGATCTTTATAAACAATCGGATAACTTCCAGACTTTGTCTGAAACTTGTCCATTTCCAGCTGTACGGTCTCATTAATCGTTTGATGACGGTCTGATAACACGTCTGATAGGTTCAATAACATAGTTCTACTCCTATTCACACAAAGACTATTATATCATGTAAAATCTATTTGTCAATCACTTTTTTCAATAACTTTCCAACCCACATGAGACAGCAAAAATCTCATCCTTTTTGTCGGACGAGATTTCTGCCTGTTATATACAGTACCTTTGTACCAATACCTTATTTTTTTATTTGATAACCCGATACATTATTTTACTAATGCAACTGTCTCTCTTGCGATTGCAAGCTCTTCGTTTGTAGGAATTACCAATACATTTACTTTAGAACCTGGTTTAGAAATTACGATTTCTTCTCCACGTACATTGTTAGCCTCTTCATCGATCTCGATTCCAAGGTATCCAAGATATCCAAGAACTAATTCACGAACACCGTGGTCATTCTCACCGATACCTGCTGTAAATACGATATTGTCTACACCGTTCATTGCTGCTGCATAAGCACCAACATATTTTGCAACACGATAAGAAAATACTTCCAGAGCGACTTTAGCCTGCTCATTTCCTGAATCTGCAGCATCCCACAGATCACGGAAATCGCTTGAAAGGTTGTTCGATAATCCGTAAACACCTGATTTTTTATTTACAACTTCCATCAATCCATCAATGTCAAGGTTCTCTTTCTTAGCGATGAACTCTAAGATAGCCGGATCGATATCTCCTGAACGTGTTCCCATTACAAGACCTTCCAATGGAGTAAGACCCATAGATGTATCTACTGATTTACCATTCAGAACTGCTGATACACTAGAACCGTTTCCAAGGTGGCATACGATTGTCTTTGTCTGATCATATGGAACTCCAAGAATCTCAGCAGCTCTCTTAGATACGAAGCTGTGGCTTGTTCCGTGGAATCCGTAACGTCTTACTTTGTATTTCTCATAGTACTCATATGGAAGTCCATACATATATGCTTTCTGTGGCATTGTCTGATGGAAAGCTGTATCGAATACACCTACCATTGGTGTACCTGGCATTAATTTCTCGCAAGCTGCGATACCGATCAAGTTTGCCGGGTTGTGAAGTGGTGCAAGTTCATTACACTCTTCTACTGCTTTCTTCATCTCTTCTGTGATGATCGCAGATGAAGCAAATTTCTCTCCACCGTGTACGATACGATGTCCAACTGCTCCGATTTCCTCTAAGCTCTTAACAACACCTGTTTTTTCGTTTGTCAAAGCATTGATCACATACTGGATTGCTTCTTCATGTGTTGGCATTGCAAGATCTGATTTTTCTTTTTCTCCGCCTGCTGGCTGGTATGTTAATCTTCCGTCGATTCCGATTCTTTCGCAAAGTCCTTTTGCAAGAACTTCCTCTGTGTCAGAGTTGATTAACTGGAATTTCAGAGATGAACTTCCACAGTTGATTACTAATACGTTCATAATATCCTCCTTATGCTTGAGCCTGTACGGCTGTGATTGCGATAACGCCTTCGATATCTTCTGCGCTGCATCCACGAGACAAATCGTTAACTGGTGCTGCGATTCCCTGTGTCAGAGGACCATAAGCTTCTGCTTTTGCAAGTCTCTGAACAAGTTTGTATCCGATGTTTCCTGCATCCAAATCTGGGAAAATCAAAACATTGGCATGTCCTGCAACCGGGCTTCCTGGAGCTTTGGACTCACCAACAGAAGGAACGATCGCTGCATCAAGCTGCAATTCTCCGTCCAGAGCTACATCCGGATTCAGTTCTTTTGCAATTCTTGTTGCTTCTACTACTTTGTCTACATCAGCATGTTTTGCGCTTCCCTTTGTAGAGTGTGAAAGCATAGCAACAACTGGCTCTTTACCTGTTAACAGTTTGAATGACTCTGCTGAAGATAATGCAATGTTTGCAAGTTTCTCTGGGTCTGGATTCTGCTCAAGTCCTGAATCACCGAAGATAAATGTTCCGTCTGCTCCATATTCACAATCCGGAACTACCATTACGAAGAATGCGGAAACCAGTTTTGTACCAGGTTTTGTCTTCAGGATCTGCAGACATGGACGAAGTGTGTCTGCTGTTGAGTGGCATGCTCCGGATACCATTCCATCAGCATCTCCCATCTTAACCATCATAACACCATAGTATAAGTAATTGCTAAGCAGTAATTCTCTTGCCTGATCTTCTGTCATACCTTTTTTCTGTCTAAGCTCAACCAGTTTTGCTATGTATGCTTCTGTCTTATCGTTTGTAGCAGGATCTACGATCTGAGCACCTGTAAGGTCGTATCCGGCACCCATCTTCTCAATTTCTTCTTTACTTCCAACAAGAATCAGCTTTGCTGTTCCTTCTTTTAATACTGCCTCTGCAGCTTTGTAAGTTCTTTCGTCCTCTGTCTCTGGAAGAACGATTGTCTTAATATCAGATTTTGCTCTTGCTTTGATTTCATCAATAAATCCCATGATCTAAAAGCCACCTTTCATTTTTTTCACTGGTCTCATTATAACGCAAAGATTTTAGGTAAACAAGGGGATTCTATGTGCATTTTTAAGTACAATACCCTATTTTTATGTTATTTTTTTATCTATCTTGTACTTTTTTAGGAACAATTGTATTTTTGAAATACATTTTCCGATATCCAATTCATACATTCTCATTTCCCCCACTCAGATTTTTCTGCATTTTTTGTAAAGAAAAAGGAAGCAGTCGTTCTTGCTTCCTTTCTTTCCATTCCGGTTATTTTCTATTTTAAATCCTATTTATAATTTAAAGAACGCAGTAATGATCGCAAAATACATCAAGATCGTACATGTATCCATAATTGTAGAAATCAGCGGAGCCGCCATAAGTGCCGGGTCCAAACCGATCTTCTTCGCAAAAAGCGGCAAGGTACATCCGATACATTTTGCCATACATACAATCGCGATCATCGTAATTCCGATTGCGATTGCCAGCATCACATCCTGGTCATACATAATGTAAATTCGAAATCCATTTACAATTGCAAGCATCAATCCTACCAACGCTGCAATTCGAATCTCCTTGAATACAACTTTAAAGAAATCTTTGAACTCGATCTCGCCTACTGCCAGTCCGCGAATCACCATCGTAGAACTTTGAGAACCACAGTTACCGCTCGTTCCCATCAGCATTGGGATAAATGTGATCAATATCGGCATCACTGCCATTGCCGATTCATAATGTGCCAGAATCTCTCCGCTGACCGTGGCCGACAGCATCAAAAGCATCAGCCATAAAGCTCTGTTCTTCGCGTGTTGAAACACTGAAGTCCCAAAATATGAGTCTTCATTCGGGCTGACACCGGCCATGATACTGATATCTTCTGTTGCCTCATCCTGCAAGACAGACATCGCATCGTCTACGGTTACGATTCCTACAAGGCAGTTCTCATGGTCAATGATCGGTATCGCGACCAGACCATATTTTTCAATCGTAGTTGCTACTTCTTCCTGATCGTCAAGTGTTCTCGCACAGAGAACATTCTCATCCATGATCTCTTCAATCAATCTGGATTCTCCGACTGTCAGAAGATCTTTCACATCGACCGAACCAATCAGTTTTTTCTTCTCCGTTACATAACAGGTATAAATCGTCTCTCGATTGATACCGACCTGACGGATCTTCAATATCGCCTCTTCCACTGTCATCTCTTTACGAAGACTGATATAGTCAATGTTCATGATGCTTCCCGCACTGTCCTCCGGATACTGCAAAAGCGCGTTAATCTTCTTACGAGTTTCCTCATCCGTAGCTTTCAACAGTCGGTCAACCACATTCGCAGGCATCTCTTCCACAACGTCAACGGTATCATCCACATACATCTCTTCCATGACTTCTTCCAGCTCGGAGTCTGTCAGTGCGTTGATCAGGTCCTCACGCATATCACTGTTCATATCCGTAAATACTTCTGCCGCTTCTTCTTTCGCCAGCAGACGGAATATCAGAATACGCTGACGTTCATCTACTTCCTCCATCACTTCGACGATATCGACAGGATGCATGGTTTCTAATTCTTCTTTTAACTTTTTGAATTCTCTCTGCTCTAATAATCCCAAAAGTTCCTCAATCTTCCATTCTTCCATCGCGCCCTACCTCTTTCATTCGACATCTTAATATAGTATAATAGTTTGTAATCACATATACAAGGAGTAAAATGTTAAAAGCATGAAAATTGTCGGATTAATCACGGAATACAATCCATTTCACAATGGTCACAAATATCATATTGAACAAGCAAAAAAACAGACAGGTGCAGATGCCGCTATCGTTGTGATGAGTGGAGATTACGTACAACGCGGTATGCCTGCCATCATGCCCAAACGTCTGCGCACTGAGATGGCACTGCGCTGTGGCGCTGCTACCGTATTAGAACTGCCCATCTGTTATGCCACCGGAAGTGCCGAACTTTTTGCCGCCGGTGCAGTATCTCTTCTAGACAGTTTGGGAGTGGTCGATTCGATCTGTTTTGGAAGTGAATGTAATGACTTGCAGGGACTTCAAAGTATTGCCAATATTTTATGCGAAGAACCGGCAGAATACCGTCAGCTACTGCAGGATGGACTTCGTCAGGGACTTTCTTTTCCCGCAGCGAGACAGGAAGCACTTTGCACCATTATGAAGTCGGCCGACACTTCCTTTTTATTAAATGACCCGAACAACATCTTAGGTGTGGAATATTTAAAAGCACTACGTCGTCTGGACAGTGAAATGATTCCTTATACGATAAAACGGCAGGACTCTCATTACCATGACAGCCAGCTCCGTACCACCTACAGTTCCGCTTCTGCGATTCGCTCTTTATTTGCCTACTCCGATTCTACAGACATCGGCACAAACGTTCCTTTCGCATCACAGAATCGTTTTTCCGCAATTTCCAGCGAATTGCATGCTCAAGTCCCGGTAGAATGTCTGGACTTATTTGAAGAGAATCATCAAAGCACATATCCTATTTCTGAACAGGATTTTTCTCTTCTTTTAAAATACAAATTATTAAATAAGACACCGGAAAAACTTAACCGTTACGCTGACGTGTCCGAAGAGTTGGCCAATCGTATTTATACAAGGCTCAATGATTTTTTTGATTATCGTCAGTTTTGTGAATTGCTAAAGACCCGCGAAGTAACACAAACCCGAATTAATCGCGCCTTACTTCACATTATGCTTGGCATTAAGAAAAAAGATGTGCAAACTTATAGCGAAGCCGGCTACCACCAATATGCACATTTACTTGGTTTTCGAAAAGACAGCGAAAAAATCATCTCGGCTATCTCCAAAAAAGGAACCATCCCGCTGATGACCAAATTGTATAAACAAGACAAGCTCTCCCCGATCGGTCAGCATATGCTCAATCAAGATATTCTTGCTTCGAACTTGTATAATTCTGTAATTACAGAAAAATTTAGAACCCCTTTCAAAAATGAATATAACCAAGGCGTACTGAAAATCTGATTTCGTCTTTATTCAGAAAAAGCTACTGTCCAGTGAGCCTGCTCAAAAGTTAAAGTAATTCTTCCACCTTTGAACATTGACTCACAAACAGTAGCTTTTATATTTCATGAAATCACAGATCTACAAATGTACTTTCTTTGTACATGTAACCGCCAGTGAACCAGGTCCGATATGACACGCCACACTCAATGACAACGGAGCGCTGACCAGTTCATACTGAGGAAATTTCTCCTGAATCTCTGCTTTCCACACTGCGGCATCTTCTTCATTCCCTGTATATGCCATTCCAAGAATCAAATCCTCTTCTTTTCCTTTGAAACGTTCTTCGATATCCTTTTCAATCGCTTTCAACATCGTACGTTTTGCTGCTTTCCAGCCACGCACCTTTGCAAATGCATCCAGCTTCTCACCCTGGATCGTCAAGACCGGTTTCAAGTTCAGCACAGTTCCAAGTGCTGCTGCAGCAGCAGTGATCCTTCCACCTTTTTTCAAATATTTCAATGTATCGACCGTGATGTAAATCGTGGATTCCAGCTTTTCTGTCTCCAGAATTTCTTTGATCTCTTTTGCTGATCTGCCTGCATCACGTAACATCATCGCATCAAAAACGGACTGCTCCTGTGTTACAGAAATACGCTGATTATCTACAACCTGTACCTTTCCTTCATACTCCATAGACAAAGAGATTGCATTCTCACACGTACTGCTCAATCCACTTGACATCGGGATATGCACGATCTCATCATATTCTTCGAGTAATTTTTCCCAAAGATCCATCACATCTCCCGGAGACGGCTGTGATGTAGAAATCTCAGCATCCTCTCCGAGTTTTTGATAAAACTCTTCCTGTGACAGTGAAATATCTTCCAAAAACAATTCTTCATTGATATAGAACGGCATCGGAATCACATAGATTCCAAGCTCTTTTCCCCTTGCCTGTGTAATTCCACTGTTACTGTCTGTTACTATTGCAATTTTACTCATCCTAATTGTTCCCCTGTTCGTTTTCTACTCTGCGCCAAGTGACACACCTGCTTGCACAGATTGAAACCCTTACCGCAGTTTGCGATCACACAAACGCCGGCAACCTTTCTCATTAATTCTTAAAGCTGTGGATCGGTGCAGGAATTCTTCCTTCTCGACTGATAAATGCCTCACATCCGAATTCATTGATCGGCATAATCGGTGCATAGCCAAGCAATCCACCAAACTCTGCGGTATCTCCTACATCTTTACCGATAACCGGAATCAAACGTACTGCTGTTGTTTTCTGATTCACCATACCAATTGCCATCTCATCTGCAATGATACCGGAGATTGTACTTGCACTTGTCTTACCCGGAATTGCGATCATATCAAGACCTACTGAGCAAACACAAGTCATCGCCTCTAATTTTTCCAATGTAAGTGAACCCGCATTGACCGCATCGATCATTCCCTGATCCTCACTGACCGGAATAAATGCACCGCTTAATCCACCGACATAAGAAGAAGCCATAACTCCGCCCTTCTTCACCTGGTCGTTCAACATTGCAAGTGCTGCTGTCGTACCCGGAGCACCTACTCTCTCCAGACCGATCTCCTCCAGAATCTCTGCCACACTGTCTCCTACTGCCGGAGTCGGTGCAAGAGACAGATCGATAATACCAAACGGAATTCCCATACGTTTCGAAGCCTCTCCTGCAACAAGTTGTCCCACGCGAGTCACTTTGAACGCAGTTTTCTTGATTGTCTCACAAAGTTCTTCAAATCCTTTACCACGAACTTTTTCCAGTGCTTTCTTAACAACTCCTGGACCGCTGACACCAACATTGATGACCGCATCTGCTTCTGTCACTCCAAGGAATGCACCTGCCATGAACGGGTTATCATCCGGTGCATTACAGAACACAACCAGTTTTGCACATCCAAGCGAATCGTTGTCCGCTGTAGCCTCTGCTGTTGCTTTCACAATCTGTCCACAGAGACGAACCGCATCCATGTTGATACCTGTCTTTGTAGAACCTACATTGACCGAGCTGCAGATTCTTTCTGTCTCGGCAAGTGCCTGCGGAATAGAACGGATCAGATTCTCCTCACTCTTTGTCATTCCTTTCGAAACAAGCGCTGTATATCCTCCGATAAAGTTTACTCCGACTTCTTTTGCTGCCTTATCCAGAGTTTTTGCTATTGTCACATAATCTTCCGGTGTCTTACATGCCGCACTTCCGATCAAAGAAATCGGCGTAATGGAAATTCGTTTATTGACAATCGGGATTCCGAATTCTTTTTCAATATCCTGACCGGTCGAAACCAAATCTTTTGCTACCGTTGTGATTTTCTCGTAAATCTTGCGGTTCAGTTCATCCAGATTGGAATCGATGCAGTCTAACAGACTGATTCCAAGCGTGATTGTTCTGACATCCAGATTCTCATGCTCAATCATGTTGTTTGTCTCAGATACTTCATACATATTAATCATAGCGTTATTTCCTCACATCTTCGTTTATTTATCGTGCATTGTCCTCTTTACAGTCTGTGCATCTTCTCGAAAATCTCTTCTCTCTGGCAACGGATTGCTACACCAATCTCTGTTCCGAGCGCATCCAGTTCATCACAAACCACCGCGAAATCTTTCTTCATGTCCGCTACGTCAACAACCATCATCATGTTAAAATATCCCTGTACAATTGTCTGGGAAATATCCAGAATATTAATCT
The DNA here is from genome assembly GCA_052272205.1 of Schaedlerella sp. Classification (GTDB taxonomy): domain Bacteria; phylum Bacillota; class Clostridia; order Lachnospirales; family Lachnospiraceae; genus Schaedlerella. Next base: position 12,847 of record DAVZKO010000041.1, read on the forward strand.
GATTGTCTGCCAAGTATGTACATACCTTTGCGATAATACCTACGGTGTCTTTTCCCACTACAGTTACGATACATTTTTTCATGATTTTCTCCTCCTAATTGTCTCAAGCTGTACGTTGTTCCATATTGTATTGTCTTCTTTTGCCAAAACATCTTTTCGGCTTATGTGCTCAAAGAATTTCTTTAAGCTAGACCTCTATAATATCCGATACGGAGTCTCTCTTTGCAACCCACATATCCAGGTCTTCACCTTTGTAATCATTATCTGCCAGTGTCACTTCCAATTTTACAGTCTCATACGCAAGTCTTGCATAATTATTCTCTTTGCTCAAGTGCCCCAGCATGATATGTTTCAAATTATCATGTAGTATATCACAAAGTAGCTGACCTGACAATTCATTTGACAAATGACCTTTGTCTCCAAGAATCCTTCTCTTCAATGGATATGGATATCCACCGACTTCCAGCATATGTATATCGTGATTGGCTTCCAGCAAAACCGCATCCAGTTTTTCCAGTTTCTTCACGATATAATCATCGTATGTTCCCAGGTCTGTTGCCACTGCAACCGCCTTGCCCCCCTGCTCCATACGATATCCACAAGGCTCATTCGCATCATGGGAAATACGGAATGGATTGATCTCAATATTCCCCAACGTGAACATTTTATCTGTCTCGATCGGGTGTAACAATCCTTCCGGCATCTTTCCCAGACTGGAAGACTTTTCGATACCACGAATGGTTCCCGGTGTCGCATAAATCGGGATCGCATATTTGCGGCTGAATACCCCCAGTCCTTGAATATGGTCAGAATGTTCATGCGTGACCAGAATTCCGTTTAACTCTTCTCCCTTGATCTCCAGTTCCTTTAATCCCTCTTCGATACGTTTCTTACTGATACCTGTATCCACCAGTAAATGTGTATCGTCACTTCCTACATAAATACAGTTGCCACTGCTTCCACTGGCAATGCTGCACATTCTCATAATATATCTCCTATCTGTTTCTCTGTATCTTCAAACGCTCCGCTATTATCAATCACATGCGTGCACACGTTGCGAAATGTTTCCTCGGAGGACTGCATCTCTATCATATGTGTGATCCGCTCATCACTATATCCGCGAGATGCTTTTAACCGTTCTCTTCGAACAGCCTCCTTCGTATAAATATACCACATTTCCGGACAGATATCCTCATATCCCGCCTCCGGCAACAATGCCGCCTCAATAACAAACAAGGGCGTATTCTTTTTCTCTTCTTCTGCAATCCGACGTTTCACTTCCAGCTTTACCTGTGGATGAACAATTTCATTCAACTGTTCTAATTTTTCTGCATTCTGAAATACAATCGCGCTTAATGCAGGCCTGTCCAGTTCGCCATCTTGCCCTACAATCTGCTCTCCAAAGGTATCCACAATTTTCTCAAAACAAGGTTGTCCTTTTTTTTGCAGCTCTTTTGCCACCTCATCAAGCTGACACACTTTTGCCTGATATGCCGCTTCCAGATAAGTAAGCACCTGGCTCTTTCCCGAGCCGACGCCTCCTGTAATTCCTATCACTTTCATCTTCATGCTCCATATTCCGGTTGTCCTTCCGACAGCCGGAATTCCCTTTGTATTATCTTATTTCGCCTCATACCAGTTCTGACCACTGTGCATATCAATGATCAATGGCACTTTTAATTCTGCTGCATGCTCCATCTGTTCTTTTAAAATCTGCTCCACTTCTTCTATTTCATCGTGGTGAGTCTCGATCAGCAACTCATCGTGAACCTGTAAGATCAAACGGGATTTCATGTTGCGTTTCTTCAGTTCCCGGTTCACACCCAACATCGCGATCTTCATGATATCCGCTGCGGTTCCCTGAATCGGTGCATTCATTGCTACACGTTCTCCGAAGTTTCTCTGCATAAAGTTGCTTGATTTCAATTCCGGAACCGGTCTTCTTCTGCCATATAAGGTCACTGCATATCCATGCTCTTTCGCGTGTTCTACCGATTCATCCAGAAATGTCTTGATTCCCGGATAAGTGTGGAAATAATTCTCGATATACTGCGCCGCTTCTTTTCTTGTAATGCTCAAATCCTGACTCAATCCAAAAGAACTGATTCCATATACAATTCCAAAGTTTACCGCCTTTGCATTTCTTCTCTGCAAATCCGTCACTTCGTCAAACGGAATATGGAATACCTGAGATGCCGTGATCCGGTGAATATCTCTCGCTTCCTGATATGCCTGAATCAACTGCTCATCGCCCGAACAATGCGCCAGGATACGCAGCTCAATCTGTGAATAATCTGCATCGACAAACACATATCCCTCTTCCGGTACGAACACCTTACGAAGCAGTCTTCCAAGCTCCGTTCGAATCGGAATATTCTGCAAGTTCGGCTCTGTACTGCTGATTCGCCCCGTCGCAGTGATCGTCTGGTTGAAGGTTCCGTGGATTCTTCCGTCCGTCTGGATGAATCCGACCAGTCCATCTGCATAGGTGGATTTCAATTTGGTAAGCTGACGATATTCCAGAATCTCAGACACGATCGGATAATCCGGTGCCAGTTTATCTAACACATCCGCTGCTGTGGAATATCCGGTCTTTGTTTTCTTTCCATTTGGCAGTCCCATCTTCTCAAACAAGATGACTCCAAGCTGTTTTGGAGAATTGATATTAAATGTCTCTCCGGCCTTATCGTAAATGCTTTTTTCCAGTTCTACGATCTTGCCGCCAAGCTGCTCTCCATAAGTTTTCAGTGCTTCAGCCTCAACCTTCACCCCTGCATGTTCCATGTCATACAAGGTAAATAACAACGGCATCTCAATCTCATCAAATAATTTACGCATCTGCGTCTCATCCAGCTTTTTCTTTAAGGAATCAACGGATGCAAATGCGGTATATGCTTCATAGCAGGATCTTGTCTTCTCATCCGCTTTCTCATCGCTCATCAGATTCAACTGCTCTCTGGCAATATCTTCGTAGTCATAATCATTTTTCAAAGGATTCAGCAAATATGCTGCCAGAATCGGGTCAAAACAATTTTCTTCCTTCTTTATTGAAATGAAAGACAAGTATTTTTTCAGATTGCATAAAGAAAATGTCTCCACAGCCTCTGAAAGTTCTGTAAGCTTTCCAAACAGATAATCCATGTTCACTTCCATATCTGCCGGAATCGTGTAGATTTTTTCCTTGTCATATGCAAGAGAAATTCTTCCATATCCCGATTCATGTGCAAAAAGCGGAAGTACATTTCCCGCATCTTCGGATATTCCGACACCGACCCGCTTTGCTTTCATTGCTTCTGCGAATACACGCTCAATCTCTGCTTTCTCTGTAATTTCTTTAAAATATTCTTCAACGTCATTCGAATCTGCTTCCACATCAAATCGTCCCAGGAGATTCTTAAACTGCAATCTCTGGAAGTAGTCGTGTGCTTCTTTTGTATACATATTGCCATGTCTGGCAGCTTCCAGATCAAACGGTACATCGGCATGGACATTGATCGTTGCAAGTGTTTTACTTAAAACAGCCTGCTCCCAGAATTCTTCCAGATTCTTACTTGCTCTTGGTGGTTTGAGTTCCGACACATGTTCGTGTGCATTTTCAATATTGCCATACTCCACGATGATCTTGGTCGCTGTCTTCTCTCCAATACCAGGCACGCCCGGAATATTGTCGGCTGTATCTCCCATCAGCGCTTTCACATCAATAAACTCTGTCGGTGTCACACCATACCTTTCTTTCACATCCGAAGCATAATAATCTTCTATCTCTGTGCGCCCCTGTTTGGTCTTCGGAATTCGGATTTTGACATGTTCGGTAGCCAGCTGCAGCGTATCCCTGTCTCCGGAAATAATCGCTACATCCATCCCCTTTTCTTCACAGGAATGAGACAGTGTTCCAAGCAGATCATCCGCTTCCAGTCCCGCCTTTTCGATGGTTGCAATATTCATCGCCTGCAGCACTTCTTTGATAACCGGGACCTGCTGCCTCAACTCCTCCGCCATCGGCTTTCTCGTCCCTTTGTAATCCGGATACATCTCATGTCGGAAGGTCGGCGCATGCACATCAAATGTAACCGTCAGATATTCCGGTTTCTCCTCATCCAAAATCTTGAACAAAATATTCAAAAATCCATAGATTGCATTGGTGTGTAATCCTTCCGAATTGGTCAGATCCGGCACTCCATAAAATGCACGGTTCAGAATACTGTGTCCGTCTATCAAAACAATTTTTTCACGCATATTATCGTCTCCATTCAATGCCTTTCACATCTCAAAAGGCAATTCTTTCGCTTTTATGAGTATACACTAAATCCACTTGTTTTAAAAGAGGAAGTTCTCATAGAAAACGTTGAAAAACTTGAAGAATTTTAGTCCTTCTGCTATATTAGATTGCATAATAATCGCGAACAATCTTACCTTGCACTGTCGCGATTCATATAGCACAAAGATTTTTCAAAAGGAGATTAGATAGATGGATGGAATTATTTTCGATGTAGACGGAACACTTTGGAATTCAACCGATTCCGTAGCAAAGGCATGGACGAAAGCAATTCAGGAGAATTCCGATTTGGACTTAATTGTAGATGCCGAACTGTTAAACAGAATCTTCGGTAAGACAATGGATGAGATCTGCGATATTGTTTTCCCAATGCTTCCATTAGAGGAACGCACTCACCTTGGCGATTTATGTTTTGAATATGAGAATCAACTGCTCGCCGAAGAACCTTGCCCGGTATTTGATGGTGTCGAAGAGACATTCCAAAAACTCTCCGAAAAATATAAACTGTTCATCGTCAGCAACTGTGCCTGTGGATATATCGAAGTTATGCTTTCTACTTCCGGCTTGGATAAATACGTGACCGATACGCTTTGCTTTGGTCAGACCAATACTTCTAAGGGTAAGACAATCCGTACATTGATGGAGCGCAATAACCTGAAAGATGTCGTTTATGTCGGTGACACGCAAGGGGATGCCGATGCCTGCAAAGAAGCGGAGGTTCCTTTTGTTTTTGCGGAATATGGATTCGGGGATGTGCCGGATGCGAAGATGCGAATCCAGGACATTACCGATTTGACGACTTTGTTTTAGATTCTTTAATTCCTATGAGACACAAATGAAGATGCGGTAAAAATTCTCCCATTCATTTTTATCGCATCTTTGCTTATTCCCAAAAACAAGCCGGAGAAAACATCTTTCCCGGCCTGTATATATATTATCGACTCTATCTCAGTGCATCCTTCATACTCTTCACATAATCTCGCACTGCATCATCCGCCTTATCGCCGTACTTCTCGATAATCTTTACAATCGCACTTCCCACAATTGCTCCGTCGGATGCTGCCGCCATCTTCGCTGCCTGCTGTGGTGTGCTGATTCCGAAACCAACCGCCGCCGGAACATCAGTCACCTCACGGATGGATGCCACAATGGAATCAATATCTGTCTCAATATTGGTACGAACACCGGTTACCCCCATGGATGATACTACATAGATAAATCCGCTTGCCTCCTTTGCAATCATCTGGATTCGCTGTCTGGATGTCGGTGCGATCATTGAAATCACATCCACTCCATGACTCTTCGCAATCTCATCCAGCTCACCTTTTTCTTCGTATGGCAAATCCGGGATAATGATTCCACTGATTCCAACTTCTTCGCAACGAGCAAAAAATTTCTCATATCCATAATGAAACACCGGATTCAAATATGTCATAAACACAAGAGGAATCTGGCTCTTTTCTCTTACTTTTTCTACGATTCCAAATGCTTTGTCTGTTGTCATTCCCGCACGTAATGCACGAATACTCGCCTCCTGAATAACAACACCTTCTGCCGTCGGATCAGAGAATGGAATTCCGATTTCCACCAAATCCGCTCCTGCTTCTTCCATCGCAAGAATATAATCCACTGTTTTGTCTGCGTACGGATCTCCCGCTGTCAAAAATGCGATAAATGCTTTTCCATTTTCAAATACTTGTTTTAAATTACTCATAAATCTCCACTCCTCTGTATCTTGCGATTGCTGCTACGTCCTTGTCTCCACGTCCGGAAAGACAGATGATCATACTTTCGTCTTTTCCCATCTGCGGTGCGATCTTCATTGCCTGAGCTACTGCATGTGCACTCTCGATCGCACAGATAATTCCTTCTGTCTTTGCCAGATATTCAAATGCTTCCACGGCTTCATCATCGGTAATCGGAACATATTCTGCACGTCCACTGTCATGCAAGTAAGCATGTTCCGGTCCGATTCCCGGATAATCCAGACCTGCCGAGATTGAGTAAACCGGTGCAATCTGTCCATATTCATCCTGGCAGAAATAAGATTTCATTCCATGGAATACACCAAGAGAACCTTTTGCGATTGTTGCAGCATGCTGTTCTGTATCAATGCCTCGTCCTGCCGCTTCACATCCGATAAGACGGACCTCTTTATCTTCAATAAAATTATAGAACATTCCCATTGCATTACTTCCGCCACCAACACATGCAAGCACTGCAGATGGAAGTTTGCCTTCTGCCGCCAGAATCTGTTCTCTTGCCTCTTTACTGATCACACTTTGGAAATCACGGACAATTGTCGGGAACGGATGTGGTCCCATAACCGAACCCAATACATAATGTGTATCATGTACACGACAAGACCACTCACGCATCGTCTCATTTACCGCATCTTTTAATGTCTGTGTTCCACTTGTAACTGCATGCACCTTTGCTCCGAGAAGCTCCATACGATACACATTGAGTGCCTGTCTGTCCGTATCTTCTTTGCCCATGAACACTTCACATTCCATACCGAGAAGTGCTGCTGCTGTTGCTGTTGCCACACCATGCTGACCGGCTCCTGTCTCTGCAATGACTCTTGTCTTGCCCATTTTCTTTGCCATCAACACCTGTCCTAATACATTGTTGATTTTATGAGAGCCGGTATGGTTCAAATCTTCCCTTTTCAGATAAATTTTTGCTCCGCCTAAATCCTTTGTCATTTTATCTGCATAATATAACAGGGACGGACGACCTGCATAATCTTTCAACAACTGGTTCAATTCTGCATTAAACTGCGGATCGTTTTTATAAAATTCATACTGTTTTTCCAAATTAATCAGTTCATTCATCAATGTTTCGGAAATGTACTGACCTCCGAATTGTCCAAATCTTCCTTTTGACATCTCATGTTCCTCCTTGTTGTTCACTATCTCTATATTCTTCTCGCAGCTTCCACTGCTTTTTTTATTTTTTCTGCATTTTTCACGCCATCCGTCTCGATGCCACTGCTTAAATCCAATGCGTAAGGCAGGTTTTCCTGCAGATATGCCACTGCATTTTCCAGATTTTCCGGATTCAATCCTCCTGCAAGAAAATAAGGCTTTTTCAGATTCCCAAGTTCTCGTAATAATTTATAGTCGAACTGCTCTCCGGTTCCGCCATTCCCACTATCCAATAACAAATAGTCGATATCCGACATTTCCCACATCCGGATCTGTTCTTTCGCATCCGGCTTCGTCATCGAAACTGCTTTTATAATCGGTACATCGAGCACTTCTTTCAGACTTTTCACATATGTGATGTCTTCTGTCCCGTGAAGCTGGATTACATCAATTATTTGTTTTTTTACCGACTCGCTTATGGATTCTACATTTGCATTTACAAATACTCCGACCGCCTGAATATTGGAATTCAAATGTCGTTTTAACATTGCTGCCATCTCCGGCAAGACATATCTACGGCTCTTCTCTGCAAAGATAAAACCGATGTAATCCGGCTTAGCCTTATTGACTGCCTCAATATCTTCCAACCTTTTCATCCCACATAATTTTATTTTCATTCAACTTCACCTGCCAGCCATCTAAGTGCTGTTTTCTTATCTTCACTCCGCATAAATGTCTCACCGATCAGTACTGCATCCGTCCCATTTTCACGAAGTCGTCGGATATCTTCCGGAGTCTTAATTCCACTCTCCGATACATACACAATGTCTTGTGGAACCTGTTTGCGAAGTCTCTCACTTGTGTGAATATCTACGGTAAATGTTTTCAGGTCCCGGTTATTCACACCGATGATTTTTGCTCCACTGTTCAGTGCCCGCTGCACTTCCTCCTCCGTATGAGCTTCTACAAGTGCCGATAATCCAAGTCCTTGTGCAATCTCTGCATATCGTTTCAACTCTTCATCCGAAAGAATTGCACAAATGAGAAGTACCGCCGAAGCACCTATCACTTTTGCTTCATAAATCATGTACTCATCGACTGTAAAATCTTTTCGTAAAATCGGAATCTGCACCTGACTTGCTATCTCTTTTAGATAATCATTGCTTCCCATAAAATAATATGGTTCTGTCAACACGGACAGTGCCGAAGCTCCGGCTTCTTCATATTCCTTTGCGATTGCAAGATATGGAAAATCTTCTGCGATCACGCCTTTGGACGGAGATGCTTTTTTTACTTCACAGATAAATGAGATTCCATTCTTTTTCAATGCCTGTTCAAAAGGAAACGTAAATCCCCCCTGCTGTTTTTCCCGTTCCGCGATTTTCTCTGCCTGTGCTTTTATGATTTCCGGCGCGATCTCCTGTTTTCTTTCTTCGATTCGCACTCTTGTCTTTGCTGCGATTTCATCTAATATCATCCTGACTACTCCTCATTCGAACACTTTATGAATTCTTCCAGTTTCGCAAGTGCCTGTTTGCTGTCAATCAACTCTGCTGCGAGTTTAATTCCTTCTGCAATGCTGTCTGCCTTGCCTGCTACATAAAGTGCTGCACCTGCATTCATCAAAACTGCTGTTCTTTTCGCTCCAGTCTCCTCACCATTTAAAATGCTTCTTGTAATCACTGCATTTTCTTCTGGTGTTCCGCCTACCAGTTCGGATTTATCTGCACTGGTAAATCCGAAATCTTCTGGTTTGATCTCATAGGTTTTAAACTCTCCATTTTTTACTTCACATACCGTTGTCGGTGCACAGCTTGATATCTCATCCAACTGATCCTGTCCGTATACAACCAATGCATTTTTTACACCAAGATTCTCCAACACTCTTGCAAGTGGTTCTACCAAAGCTTCTTCATATACTCCCATCACCTGCATATTTGCTCCTGCCGGATTGGCCAGCGGTCCCAAAATATTGAAAATTGTTCGGATTCCAAGTTCTTTTCGAACCGGTGCAACGTACTTCATTGCAATGTGATAGTTCTGTGCAAAGAGGAAACAAATATTGATTTTTTCCAGAAGCTCTGCACTTTTCTCCGGTGGAATTGTAATCTTAACACCAAGTGCTTCCAACACATCTGCCGCACCGCATTTGCTGGATGCTGCACGATTGCCATGTTTTGCGACCGGTACTCCTGCTGCCGCTATTACGATAGAAGAGGTTGTGGAAATGTTAAATGAATTTGCTCCATCACCACCGGTTCCAACGATTTCCAACGCATCTACATTATGAAGTAATTTGACACAGTGTGCCCGCATTGCTGCTGCCGATGCGGTGATCTCATCAATCGTTTCTCCCTTCATGCTCAGTGCAGTCAGATAAGAACTTTTCTGTACGTCGCTTGCTTCTCCGCCCATAATCTCATCCATTACAGCGTAAGCCTCGTCATACGTCAGATTTTCTTTTTTTGCCAGTTTTATAATTGCTTCTCGAATCATGTTATGTTCCTCTCTTTCTGATTCATTTTCTATCTATTTGCGAATATCATTTTCTGTTGTCTCTTTTATTCTGCTGTTCCCAAACATTGGTCATTTCCGGTTTTTCAGGAAATTGTGTATCATCTGTTTTCCACCCGGTGTCAGGATAGATTCGGGGTGAAACTGTAATCCATAAATAGGATAACTTTTATGTTCCACCGCCATCACTTCTCCGTCTTCCGTCTGAGCCGTGATCAAAAGTTCCTCCGGCAATGTTTCTTTTCTTGCCGCCAGTGAATGGTATCTTGCAACCGGAATCTGTTGCGGCAGATTCTGAAACAGCTTGCTCTTCGTATCTACTTCCGCTATAGAAGTTTTTCCATGCATCAATTCTTTTGCATAAGATACGGTTGCTCCAAACGCCTCGCAGATCGCCTGATGTCCCAGACATACCCCTAAGATTGGGATTTGTCCGGCAAATGCTTTCACGACATCGATACAGCAGCCTGCATCTTTTGGTTTTCCCGGTCCCGGAGATAACACGATATAATCCGGATTCATTTGCCGAATCTCTTCGATCGTCTTTTCATCATTTCGAATCACTTTGATATCCGGATTTTCCGACCCGATTAACTGATACAGGTTATATGAAAAACTGTCATAATTATCAATTAGTAAAATCATGCTTCCATCCCCTTTCCGGCCTGCTCGATTGCCTTTGTCACTGCTTTTGCTTTATTGATACATTCCTGATATTCATTTTCCGGAATGCTGTCTGCCACGATTCCTGCTCCGGAGCAAACATAAACGGCGTTTTCTTTTGCATACGCCATACGGATTGCAATACAGGTATCCACATTTCCTGTAAAATCAATATATCCGACTGCGCCTCCGTAGATTCCTCTCTTGCAGTCTTCCAACTCATTGATAATCTCACATGCCCGAATCTTTGGTGCACCGGATAAGGTACCTGCCGGAAGGATTGCATCGATGGTATCTACACAATCTTTATCTTCCCGAATCTGCCCTTTCACTGTAGAACCGATGTGCATCACATGAGAGAAACATTCAATCTGCATATATTTCTCTACTTCTACCGTTCCGATCCGACTGATTTTTCCGATGTCATTTCTTCCCAGATCCACCAACATGTTGTGTTCTGCCAGCTCTTTCTCATCTGAGAGAAGTTCTTTCTCCAATGCCTGGTCTTCCTCGTAAGTATTGCCTCTTTTTCTTGTTCCCGCCAGTGGAAATGTATGTAACGTGCCGCCTTCTAATTTGGCAAGTGTCTCCGGTGATGCTCCTGCAATCTCGATGTCATTGCTTGAGAAGTAGAACATATATGGTGACGGGTTTGTTGTTCGAAGTACCCGGTATACATCCAGGATACTGCCTTCCATCTCTGCCTTTAATCGGTTGGCGAGTACAACCTGGAAGATATCCCCCTCATAAATGTAATGCTTCGCTTTTTCCACCATCTCACAATATTTTTCCTTCGAAAAGCGAGGAGTAAATGCACTCTTCAACTTAAGCGGAACATGTGGTGCATAATCACAGGCTTCAATCAGTTTCTTTATTTTGACAAGCCGTTGTTTTGCTTCTTCATATGCTGTCTTTAACGCTTCTTCAGACTTTACATTTCCGTCCTCTTCTGTCAGCGGCATATTTACGATTAAGATGATCTTCTGTTGCAAATGGTCAAATGCAATGACTTGATCAAACAGCATCAAATCCATATCCCGAAAATGTGCATCATCCTGTGCATCCAGATTCAACGTTGGCTCTACATACTTGATATAGTCATACGCAAAATATCCGACCAGTCCGCCTGTAAATGTCGGAAGCTCTTCCATTTGCGGAGCCTTATGTGCTTCTATCACTTTGCGAATATATTTTCCCGGATAATCCGTCTGCTCTTCTGTCACAGTCCCATTTTTTATTCGAATCTGTCCGTTTCGGCAACTGATTTCCATTGTCGGCTCAAATCCCAGAAAACTATATCTGCCCCACTGTTTCGCATCCTCCGCACTCTCAAACATGTAACAATGGTCACTTGCTTTCTTCAAGACTCTGAGAACGCCGATTGGTGTGTACATATCGGAGTACATCTCGATACTGACCGGAATAGTTCTGTATTTTCCGGTTTGTGTATATTGTTTGATTGCCTGTAAATCTGGATAAGTATTCATATAAGCTCCTTTCTACAACAAAAACGCCCTTGACAGCATACACATTCTATCTGTATATACTGTCAAGGGCGGATTAAAATTCTAATTCGCGGTGCCACCTTGATTCACCGAAAAAATCCTGTCTATATAATAAATTCTATTACTTTACTCCAATTCTTCCAGTGCGCTTAGCGAAATACTAACATATCTCCGACAACTAACGTATGTCTCCACGTCATACCATACTTGAATCTAATGATTCTTTCCCGTATGCCCTCTGCGGTCCATTTAACACGCTGCGTTTTACCCGGCTCTCACCTGCCCGGACTCTCTGTGAATGCACGATGTGCTGTTATCTCCGCTTCAACGGTTTACTCTGTTAAATTGGTTTTATTATAAACATAGTGCTTGAGTATGTCAATACCCTTTTTTATCACGGATTTTTGAGTATCATAACTTTGCAACGTTTTTTATAACATGCAATTCCATATTTCAGAATTTGTGTTACCCCCTCATCATAAAGTGCTTCATCATATCTTATATCCTCTATTTGCTCCAAAGCCTCTTTACAGGCAGCTT
>DAVZKO010000042.1:0-24838 GCA_052272205.1 Schaedlerella sp.
GTGTCTTATATCCCCATAGCTAAAGCAAGGGGTTTTACGACACACTGGATAAAAACCTTCTGTCTATGACTTGAATATTTCATAAATTACTCAAGATGCAATTCTATTACTTTCAAATAACAACCCCACAACAATGGTCTATCTCATGCTGGATAATTTGTGCAATCCACCCTGAATATTTCTGTCTCTTTTTATCAAAGTTCATATCTTGATACTCTACTTCTATCTGCTGATATCTCGTACATTTTCGTACCCCTTCAAGTGACAGACACCCCTCTTCTGTTTCATATTTTCCGGATTTTTTCACGATTTTCGGATTGAACATTGCTATGTTCATCATTCCCATATTCACTGCGATAATTCTCTTCTTCACCCCAATCATATTTGCCGCCATTCCAACACAGCCTTCTTCGTGCGCTTTCAAAGTATCTAAAAGGTCTATTGCTATTTGTCTGTCTTCTTTTGTTGCCACTTCTGATTTCTGACTCAAGAAAAAGACATCTTTCATAATTGATTTTATCATGTTATCTTTACCTCTCTCAATTCCAAATATTTATTTCTTCATAAGCATCGACAAATACGATGTCCTTGTCGTATCCTCCATCGAATTTCCCAACAGTTCCAATACATTTTTCAATTTTTCAAATGCTGCTTCCTTTTCCTCCTCCATATCAACAATGATTTCCAACTCCAGATAATCTCCCAGATTCTTCACTTCATCCACACAAGCTGTAACATTTTCTTTCTGCAAATATTGTCTTCGTTTTTCTACCGGTGGAACTGGGCAAAATCCGACGTTCTCAAGAATTTCTCTGCAAACAACCGCATCTCCGACTTCCGTCTCCAACTCTTTTCGTGTCATCGACTTGTTATCCATTTTCGCACCTTTATATGTAATAACAGAAGTGCTCTCTTTTGTTCTCTGATTCTCGATGTTTCGAATACGAAGTGCCTCATCCAGCCCTGCAAAATCATGATGTGCCGCTGTATAATAAACATCTGTCTCTGCTACCAGTTCTCCTTCTGAAAAACCCAACTGCACCAATTTTTCTTTTACCTGTTCTTTATCTTCTATTTTTAATTTAACTTCTACTTCAATGCTCATTTTATTCTACATTCCTCAAATAAATCGACCTTAACAATCTTCTCCCTGACTCTGTCTTAAATACTCGCTCATAAGTCGTTTGAACAGCTTTTAACGAATACTCACTTTCATCCGCATTCACAAGATAATCTGCCTCTAACAGAATCTGATAATCGATTCCATCTACATTCGTATATGTATGATGATGTGCCACAAGCCACGAGATTCGCCCTATCTTATCTTGTGGAACAGACAATTCTGCGAGAAATGGTTCTACCAATGCCGGACTTTCTGCCTCTTGATTTTTCCCGTTTGTATTGCCATATTTTATCCGACAAAGCGGGCATGCAATATCATGAACGATTGCTGCAAGTTCCAGAATCTGCTGTGTATCCGCATCCAGTTGTTCCAACTCTCCGATAGTCTTTGCATAAGTATATACTTTTATAAAATGTGCAACATCATGTTTATTTCCCTGATAGTAATCCACCATCTTTTCCACTGCTCTGCTGATTAAATTGTCTGTCATACGAATTGCCTCCTAATTTATCTTAAATCACTCCTAGTATAAGTCATTCCTTCCATATTTTCCACTCTGCATCTACTTTTTTCCCTCAATATTCTCGATGCAATCATTCCGATAAACGAAACATAGACCTTTCATAAAAAATGGTGTAAAATGATTCCATGTTTATCAAATGGATTTATTGAGGGGCAATAAAAACACTACTTTTATTCAATCAAACTGATAAAGCGAGGATAATTTTATGACCAATAACACCAAACTCATGCTAGAAGAGTCTCTAAAAAAATTAATGTTGGAGAAACCACTCGATAAAATCACGATCCGTGATCTAACGGAAGACTGTGGTATCAGCCGTATGGCTTTTTACTACCATTTCAAAGATATTTATGATCTGATCGAATGGACTTGCCTTGCAGATGCGACAAAGGCATTGGCAGGCAAAAAAACTTACAATACCTGGTCAGAGGGACTGGTTCAGATTTTTGAGGTTGTATATGAAAATAAACCTTTTATTTTGAATGCCTACCGCTGCATCAGTCGTGACCAGATTGAAAACTTTCTTTTTCATCTGACTTCTGATTTACTAATGGGTGTTGTCGAAGAACAAGCTGCAGGAACAGAGATTTCCGAAGAAGATCGTCGTTTTATCGCTGATTTCTATAAATACAGTTTTGTCGGGATTATGTTAGACTGGATCAAACAGGGCATGAAAGAAGATTATGTGGATATTGCACACAAAATCAATATCACGATTCACGGAAGTCTGACGAATTCCATTCACAATTTCATCAAACTTTCCGATACTAATATATAAACAATTATTTTCTTTACAAAAAAGGTGATTTGATAAGTTTTTTATCATTTCACCTTTTTTGTAAATTGAAAACACATAAAAAAGCTCATACTATAACCATAACAAATAGATTTCTCACAGAAAGGTGGTTTATATTATGGCAAATAAAAAATCAAAACTCGGTGTAATCTCAGCAGTCGCAGCAGGAACAGGTACAGCAATTTATCTTGCTCAGAAAGCCAAAAACAAAGCAGAAAATAGTGAAACCTCTCAAGTCGGTGCATCTATTTTCAATAAGAAAACAACTTCCGATAATTCAAATGCTTCAAACAATTATCGTAATACAGAACGAGGAAAATATGAGCGCAACAGCAAAGGTATCTACTATTCCAACGGAAACTACGAAGCATTTGCTCATCCAGAGAAACCGGAAGGTGTCGATGACAAACACGCCTATATTGTAGGAAGCGGACTTGCATCTCTCGCTGCGGCATGTTTCCTTGTACGCGATGCACAGATGCCTGGTTCTCATATCCACATTCTGGAAGCTATGGACATTGCCGGCGGTGCTTGTGATGGAATCTATGATTCTTCCCGTGGTTATATCATGCGCGGTGGCCGTGAAATGGAAAATCATTTCGAATGTCTGTGGGATTTGTTCCACAGTATCCCTTCCATTGAGACACCTGGTGTTTCTGTACTGGATGAATATTACTGGCTCAACAAACACGATCCGAACTATTCTCTTTGCCGGGCTACCATCAATCGTGGTAAAGATGCACATACCGATGGCAAGTTCAATCTTAGTCAGAAAGGCTGCATGGAAATCATGAAACTCTTTATGACCAAAGATGAAGATTTATATGATAAAACAATTGAAGATGTATTCGATGACGAAGTATTCGATTCTACATTCTGGTTGTATTGGAGAACAATGTTTGCATTTGAGAACTGGCACAGTGCACTTGAGATGAAACTCTACTTCCAGAGATTTATCCATCACATTGCCGGACTTCCTGATTTCAGTGCATTGAAATTCACGAAATATAATCAATACGAATCTTTGATTCTTCCGATGCAGAAATATCTCGAAGCTGCTGGTGTAGATTTCCAATTCAATACAGAAGTTACAAATGTTGTATTTAAATTTGAAGGGGATAAGAAGATTGCATCTGCAATTGAATGTAAAGTAAACGGAAAAGAAAGCGGCATTGTTCTGACAGAAAATGATTTGGTATTCGTCACAAACGGAAGTTGTACAGAAGGAACCATTTACGGTGATCAGAACCACGCTCCGAACGGAGATGCAGAAGTTCGCACAAGCGGTGTATGGAATCTCTGGAAAAATATTGCCAGACAGGACCCTTCTTTCGGACATCCAGAGAAATTCTGTTCCGATATTGCAAAGACAAACTGGGAATCCGCAACAGTTACAACATTGGATGATAAGATCATTCCTTACATCACAAACATTTGTAAACGTGACCCACGTACAGGTAAAGTCGTAACCGGAGGTATTGTAAGTTGTCAGGATTCCAGTTGGCTGCTTAGCTGGACTATCAACCGTCAGGGTCAGTTCAAGAATCAGGATAAAGACAAAGTATGTGTCTGGGTATATGGATTGTTTACCGATGTACCGGGTGATTATATCAAGAAACCGATGAAAGACTGTACCGGAAAAGAGATTACGGCTGAATGGCTGTACCACCTCGGTGTACCGGAAGACCAGATTATGGAGCTTGCTGAAAACAGTGCCATCTGTGTACCTACCATGATGCCATATATCACTGCATTCTTCATGCCAAGAGCCAAAGGTGACCGTCCTGACGTTATTCCGGACGGATGTGTAAACTTTGCATTCCTCGGACAGTTTGCAGAGACTCCACGAGATACCGTTTTCACAACAGAATACTCTGTCCGTACTGCAATGGAAGCCGTTTACGGACTGCTCAAAGTGGATCGTGGTGTACCGGAAGTATGGGGAAGTGTCTATGATATCCGTGAACTTCTCGACAGTACAGTGAAACTCATGGACGGTAAATCTCCACTTGAGATTCCTCTTCCGGGTCCACTCAACGCATTAAAGAAACCACTTCTGAAACTTGTTAAAGGAAATGTCATCGAGAAAGTACTGAAAGACCATGATATTCTGAAAGACGGAATGTAAAAGCAGAACAATTTCTTTAATATGAAAAATAATAATTACTAATAGAAAACTATCATCTCCTATTATACAAGAACACCGCCCAGGTCATTATTAAGACCCGGGCGGTGCTGTCATCTCATACATTCCCTTGATATGAGCACACAATTCAATTAAATCACTCGATGTTCCAACCATCTTCTACTATGGAATCTCCATGCAAATATACTTCCGCGAATCGTCCAGTCTGCAAACATACCGATCCAGACTCCCATCGGACCGAATCCCATAACTCGGATCAAGAATACACAAAGACAGAATCTGCATGCCCACATTGTAATGCAGGATGTAATCATAGAGAACTTTACATCTCCTGCTGCACGTAATCCATATGCAGGAATAAATGCCATTGTCCATACGAGTGGTTTTATAATGGTAATCCACATCACCATATGGAAACACATATCCGCACTTTCTTTTTCCATACCACCGAGAATCGTAACCGGTTTTGTCAGTGCAAATACCGTCAGGCAACTTACAATAATCGTAACTTCCGCAATCATGCAAAGTTTCTTTATGTAATAGACCGCTTCGTCTTTCCGTCCGGCTCCCATGCACTGTCCTACAATCGTCATCAGTCCGATTCCTACTCCGATTGCCGCAATACCATTTAGATTTTCCAAAATGTTCGTCATTGCCTGCGCTGCGATTGCCGCTGTTCCAAGGATTGATACTGTTGACTGAATTGCCAGTTTTCCAAGCTGGAACATACTGTTCTCCACACCGGACGGAATTCCGATTCCAAGAATTCTGCGAATCATATTCCAGTTTGGACGTATTTTCAAATAATCTCGCACAACGATTGGCTGTCTGTCTCTTCGCAACTGAATCAATACGACAACCGCACAGAAAATACGGGAAATCAACGTCGATAATGCCGCTCCCGCAACACCCATATGGAATCCCCAGATCATAATTGCGTTTCCTACAATATTCATGACGTTGGAAATCATGGAAATGATCATCGGTCCTTTTGTGTTATCCTGGGCACGAAAGATTGATGCTGCCGAATCGTAAGCTGCAATAAACGGAAATGATAATGCAGTATAGAAGAAATATGTCTCCGAAGCCCGCATAACTTCCGCTTCAACCGAGCCAAAAATCAATCGTAATAACGGCTTCTGAAAAATCAGACAAATCAAACTGACAACTACCGAAATTGCCGTTATAATAAACAATACCTGTCGTGCCGACTCGTTGGCCCTCTCTTTATTCTTCTGTCCGATATATTGCGCACAGACGATAGCACCGCCTGCCGCTAATGCCGAAAATGCCTGTATCACCAGCACATTGATTGAATCTACCAACGATACCGCCGAGATTGCCGCCGAACCGACATTACTTACCATCATTGTATCTGCCGTTCCCATAATCGAGTTGAGCAACTGCTCCAGAACTACCGGAACGAGGATACTGCAAATCATGCGATTTGAGAACATATGTTGTTCCACTTTATCTTTATCTCCTTAATTTAGTATTATCCCCTTTGCTATTATCTTCCTTTCAGGAAAATATTGCAAGTTTTTATAAAAGAACATAACTCACCTTACCCGCAGTCTCTGCCCCGGATAGATCAGGTTCGGATTCGCAATTCCATTAAGCTGTGCAATTCTCTGATAAGTGGTTCCATATTGTGCCGCAATTTCAGAGAGTGTATCTCCGGGCTGCACAACATAATACTGTGCACCGCTCTCTCCCAATATCTCATTGACTCGGTTCTGCACCTCATCGTACCTCACTCCGAGAGCCTGTCGTCTCGCCTCACCGTTTCCATATTTTCCGGCTATGGTTTCCGATGCAAGCGTATCGATTGATGCCTGAGAAATATAATCTCCATTTCCTCTTCCCGCATATTTATTCCATGCCGCCCTGTCTCCGTAAAATTTATTCAAGTCCAAATTACCGCTCCAACCACTCAGCCTGCCATGTGAAGAATACTGGCGAATGGCACAAGTATATGCCCCTTCATTCCACGGATTTGCCTGATATCCGGTCGGATTGTTATCTGCATACTGTGCGATCCACAATCCATAATCTCCAATCTGTGAGAAATACTGCATGATGCTTTGTTGAATATACACAAGTGGCGCAACCGATGTTTTTGCTCTAATATAATCACACCAGGCCTTTACCCATGCCACATCATTTTCTCCAAATCTTGGATTATCATTACGTTCCCAGTCCAGACATAATGCAGCTTCGCCCACACGATTTCCGATTGTATTTAAGAAATGATCCGCCTCCGCTTCTACATTTCCCCCCTGTGCATAATGATATAAGCCAAGGCATTTTCCCATCGTTTTTGCCTGCTGATAAGCTCTTGTAAAATCCGGATTCACATAAGCATTTCCTTCCGTCGCTTTTATGATCACAAAATCACATGGAACCACTGCAAGATTGATTCCGGTTTGATAACCGGAAATATCAATTCCATTCAATGCCATATTGCATTTCACCTTCTGTTACTTTTCTCTCTATATTTTATGGTAAACAATAAGATCTGTGAACAGTAACAATCAATAAACCAATTTGTCTTCTCCCACATCACAGCTTGAAATTTCCACCTGATTTCGTTACAATAGTGCTTGTAATATTACTATTTATCGATTTCTTATGAACAATAACATAAAATTGTAAACATAATACATATGAGGTTTTCTACTTATGAAGAATACTGTAGTTAAAAGAAATTTGAATATCCAAACCGCTTTTGTCTTTCTTCTTATCTTTACCATTTCCATGGGATTCACTGATTATCAGAATCGGACACAGGAAAAGGAAGAAAAATTGAAAGCAGCTTATACTGCTGAATCTACCGTCAGTCGTGTAGAATCGCAGTTGAATAAATATCTGGCAGAGTCTAATATGATCAAACAGATTGTGGAATCCAATCGAGATATCAATGAGCACCAATTCTCTACCATTTCTGAACTGATGCAGGATGAACAGCATGTTATCAAAGCTCATGAGCTCGCCCCGGATGGAATCGTTTCTTATGTCTATCCATTAGAAACTAATAAAAAAGCCATCGGCTTGAATATGCTTGAGAACAAAAATCGAAAAACAGAGGCAATTTTGGCAAGAGATACCCAGGAATATACCATCACAGGTCCTTATGAACTTGTACAAGGTGGCACCGGTTCCTTGCTTTTTAATCCGATTTATGTCACCAATGACGATAAAAGCAAAGTCTTTTGGGGGTTTTCCATCTTAGTTTTGAACTGGGATAAATTCATCGATGAGATTCAATTGAACAAACTTGAAAATGCCGGTTATGAATATCAGATTTGGAAAAAAGACGCACATACCGGGAAAAAGACCATCATTGCACAAAGCCAGAGTTCTTTTCCATCCAATACACTGGAAGTTGCCTGCACGGTTCCAAATGACACCTGGTATTTTGAAATTGTTCCGAAATCCGGATGGACAACTGCACGCCAGGCTGTATTCGGCCTTATCATTGCTCTGAGTCTTTCCGGTTTATTCGCTATTGGTTACTGGCAAACCAGTATGCGCCGTCTAAAAGACCTATTACATGCCGAAGAAATGGAAAAGGCAGCGCAAAAAGCTGAGGCTGCCAATGAATCAAAAACCCGCTTTTTATTTAATATGAGTCACGATATCCGCACTCCGATGAATGCGATTATCGGATTTTCCGAATTACTTGAACAACATATTGATGAGAAAGAGAAAGTCAGGGACTACATCGGTAAGATCAAATCCTCCAGCTCTTTTTTACTTTCTCTGATTAATTATGTACTGGAAATGGCACAGATTGAAAGTGGAAAAGCAGATTTAAAGACCGATGTCGGCTACCTGAATAATCTGACCGACTCACTGAAAGCCGTTTTTGAACCAACCTGCAACGAAAAAGGACTGACTTATTCTTATACTTTGAATATTAAGCATGCATATATTATCTGTGATATTACAAAATTCAGAGAAATTCTTCTGAATATTATTGGGAACTCTATTAAGTACACACCTTCCGGCGGTAATATTACCATAGATGTTTCCGAACTCCCATCCAATAAAACGGACACTGCAGTCTATCAGATTATCGTCGAAGATACCGGAATCGGCATGAGTGAAGAATATCTTCCTCATATTTTTGAAGAATTTACGAGAGAACATACAAGTACAGAAATCAATGTGACCGGTACCGGACTTGGACTTCCGATTGTAAAATCCCTGATAGATTTAATGGATGGAACAATTGATATCGAAAGTAAAGTCGGTAAAGGTACAAAAACTACAATCCAACTTCCTTTTTTAATTGCTACCAAAGAGCAATTTGAAGACAGTCACCATAATCCTCAAGAAATATCTACACGAAACTTCGCCGGCAAACGTATTTTAATGGCAGAGGACAATGACTTAAATGCAGAAATTGCTGCAACCATTCTCCGTGAAAATGGTTTTGAAGTAGATTGCGTCAAGGACGGCGATATCTGTATCACTACTTTGCAGAATAAACCGGAAAACTATTACGATGCAATTCTGATGGATATTCAAATGCCGAACCTCAATGGTTACGATGCAACCCGGCAAATTCGAAAATTAAAGAATTGCCGCGCTACGATTCCAATTATTGCAATGACTGCCAATGCTTTTGACGAAGACAAACAGAAAGCTTTTTCAGCCGGCATGAACGCACACATTGCAAAACCGATTGATATCGGAATACTACTGAAAACACTGGAACAATTTATCAATTAAAAGAACTTTACTAGTAAAACGGGCCTACTCCAGGTCCGTTTTATACTTTACAACAATACATACGAAGACGAAATAGAAAAAAGAGCTTCCATACTTTCCGAAATCATTGGCGAAGGCGGTCGAATTCAGGGACCTATTTTCTTTCACTATGGAAAGCATACTAAAATCGGAAAACATTTTTTCGGGAACTTTAATCTGACTATTCAGGATGATGCAGAAGTGACAATTGGAGATATTGGCAGATAATGTGATAATCGAGTCGTAATCACCTCGTAGAAGCATCCATGTTTCACTGAACATTTTTGTCACATGTCCGGCAACGAAAAACAGCAGTCTTTCTCATCAATTGAGAATCGACTGCTGTTTTTATATTATTCTGTTGTTCCATATATTTTCTAAAAGGGGTCAATTCCAAAAATCCGTCTCGGTCTCTAATTCAATATTTTTCGCCTTAAACACCGGATTCTTACCTTCTTTTTTCTGTTTGAAATAATCCTGCATGCAATGAATTGCCGGTTTACCCAAGATAACGATAACCGGAAGGTTGATCAACGCCATCAATCCCATCAATACATCTGCAGTATCCCATACTACACTAAAATCCATCGTTGCACCAAAACATACAACCAAAATAGCAACCACTCGAAATGCATGTAACACATTCTTCTCCGGGATTCGATTGAAGATATATCGAAGTCCCATCTCTGCATAATAAAAGTTACCGATCAATGTTGTAAATGCAAACAATAATAACGCTACCGTAATAAATACAGAACCAAATGAACCCAATGCCCCGGATACTGCCTCCTGTACATACGGCATTCCTTTTAATCCTTCCGATGGTTCTGCTCCGGAACACAACAACATAAATCCTGTCGCACTGCAAAGCAGAATCGTATCAATATAGACAGATAGCATCTGTACCAATCCCTGCTTGACCGGATGAGAAACACCTGCAGAAGCTGCCGCATTCGGCGCCGAACCAACTCCGGCTTCGTTCGAGAACAACCCTCTCTTAATTCCCTGCATGACCGCAGAACCTGCAAATCCGCCAAAGATGGCTGTCACATCAAATGCACCTTCTATAATCGATGCAAGCACATGTGGAAGAATCTGAATATGTGTCACGACAATAAAAAGTGATACCGCTACATACGAAATTCCCATCACCGGAACCAATACTTCTGTGATTTTGGAAATCCGATTGCTTCCTCCATAAATACAGATTGCAAAACAGATTGCAAGTACAATCCCAACAATCATCGGCGTGCTATCCGGCTGATAGAAATCATATCTTCTCAACGTATCTGCAATATTAAACGATGCCACCATATTAAATCCAATCATATATGTGGCGATCAAACATAAGGTAAAAATCACTCCAAGCCATCTCTTTTTCAAAACTGCCTGAATATAATATGCCGGTCCGCCATACGAACTTCCGTCATCCGCTTTTCTTTTATATATCTGCGCCAATGTACTTTCAATAAAAGCAGACGCACTTCCTAACAACGCAAGTACCCACATCCAGAACATTGCTCCTGCCCCACCGATGCAAAGTGCCGTGGAAATTCCCGCAATATTACCGGTTCCGACTCGTGATGCTGTGGAAACCATCAATGCCTGAAACGATGAGATTGACTTTTCATCCGACTTCGGTTCCATCACCACGCGAAGAGCTTCTTTCAACGCCCGGAATTGAATTCCTTTCGTTTTAATCGTAAAATAAATCCCCGCTCCCGCCAATAAAATAATCAAAATGTAACTGTACAAGTAATTACTTAAGCTGCCAACAATTTTTCCATATAATTCCAATCCATCTACCTCATTCTTTCTATATATTCCGGTACTTAAGCAAATGTTTGTGTCCTTAGAGTTTGCTTTGGGCACACTGGTTATTATTATACCCGAAAGAAGGGGGATTTGGCAAATTTTATTTTTGTGTGTGGCTGCGCACATCCCTTCTATATTCGCTGAAATTCATCTCGGATATTTTCTATCTGTACGTTATCGCATGCAAAAAAATAAAAGTTCCAAATATTGAACAGGAGCTGGAAGATTGATAGAATACAACAGTCTTTCTGCGCCGATACAGGACTTGCGGAAATTATCATATGTGAACTTCTTGCGAATTCGGAATGAGCTTTAGAAACAGTTATAGAGTCTGTATTTACGTTAAAGGAATTGAGTGAACGTGTTTGAACCCCGCAGGGGTGAGTTTGAACTCAATTCCTTTGTTTTTAGTAAATACAGACTCTATTATCTGTTTCTTAGCTCATGTAGCTGAGCAAGAAGTCACATATGATAATTTTTGCAAGGACCGTATAAGTCGCGCTTAGCAAATAGAGCTCCTATTTAGCTGCAGCCGCTTTCTTAGCCGCATCACGTTTTGCCAGTCTTTCTCTGACACCTTCCATATGTCCCGGTTTATCCAAATCGTAGATTAACAGTGGAATGATTCCTACGAAGAATACGATTCCCGGAAGAAGGTTTGCTGCAATGTTGATACCTGTCTGGATGTGTGGTGTCATATCAACTCCACCTGCATATCCGAATGCTCCCATAACAACAAGGAACAATGAGTTTGCAATAGCTGTTGCAATTTTGATTGCACATCCTTGGAATGAGAATGCCATACCATCGTTACGTGCTTCATATTTGTCATCGAAATCATCGATAGCATCAACCATCATACCTGCTCCACATGGACCTGCAATGTATCCAAGACCATATACGATCAATACGATAAAGTCGAATACGATATTTTCATAAGGTCCTACGAACAGTACGATCAGAGCACCTCCCTGAATAATCATAGAAAGGATTGCTGTTTTACGTTTTCCGAGTTTGTCAATTACCTTTGGTGTAAATGGCATAATGATTGTTCCAACGATCATCTGCATCATCATAAAGATTGTGATAAACGTAAAGTTCTGTACACAATACAGATAGAAGTAAACAGCTACTGAAATACGTCCCAACATACCAAACATGTTAAAGAAGCTGTATAACATTGCACACATCAGGTTTTTGTTTTTGAATACCATTTTCAGACCGTCGCTTACTTTACCCTGATCTTCTTTCTTAACAGTGATTCTTTCTTTTGAAAGAATTGCTACTGCCCAGAACATTGGAAGAGCAAGTACTGCAAGTAAGATTGCTGTTGAATGATATCCTGCTGCCTGATCCCCTTTACCAAACCAGAGAACCAGTTTCAATACGAATAAGTTCAGAACAATCTGTCCGATTGTCATACCCATCATCTGTGCTGCGTTCAGTTTGTTGATTTCTTTTGGGTCACGTGTCATAACTACCGGCAATGCAAGATATGGTACGTTTGTCATTGTGTAAGACATACCTAAGCCAATGTATGTAATATAAGCGTAAATCAATTTACCTGTGCTGCCGAATCCCGGTACCGTAAATGTCAGGATTGTAAAAATTACAAGGAAAATTGCTCCAACAAAAATATAAGGTCTGAATCTTCCGTGTTTTGTATGAGTACGCTCCATGATTGTTCCCATCATTGGGTCATTGATTCCATCCCATACCTTTGCGATTAACATCAAAAGTGCTACTGCACCAGTTCCAAGACCGAATACATCGGTATAGAAAATGGAAAGATATGTACTAACCATTGTCCATGAAAGCTGTGATGCGAAGTTACCAAGACCGTATACAAAGTAATGTTTACCTGTTAACGGTGTCATACCAAATTCATTTAATTTTTTCTCACTCATTTTGATCTCCTACCCTCTGTCATATTTCATGACAGCAACCTATGTGGATTATTTTTGATTACATAGATTCGATTTCTTTATCAAAGTTTTTGTATTTCTCCATCATCTTTGGAAGTGTGTCTTTATTGGCAACCAATTTTGGTACACATACCTCAATCATGTTCTGGATTTCATTATAATGCTCGTAAATACCAATTGTCGTATTTCTTGCTCGGTTCTTCTCTTCTTCTGAGAATTCCACGTTTACTTTGTCTCCGTCTACGGATAATGTTCCCCAGATACCACAAATTGGACATTCTACATGAGTTGTTCCGTTCATGCTGAGCAGTGGATTGTGACATACCGGACATACGCCTTCATCTCCTACCCATGTATCAACTTCGTCATAAGGTTTTCCAAGAGACTCTGCTACCGCTTTACCAAGATCTGCACATTTCTGCATCAGAGCCGGGTCAAACAATGGATGTCCTGTTCTTCCCTGATCGTAAGCATCTACATGTCCTACACATTTCATGCAGAATGAGAAACTGAATAAATCTAACATTGGAAGTCCAAGTGATACCCAGTTATGAGTCTGTGCTCCACCTACTGAGATATATCCAACATATCTATCTTTGAAATATCTTGGATCCAGCAGCTCATCTTCGGATTTGCCTTCTGCGATACGTTTCTTGTTTTCTTCAAGTAATGCAGCTCTGTCATGTGATGGTCCGAAACGGTCTACAAAGTTTTTGAACTGACCGACGATACCAACTGCATAAACCGGAGCTCCGATGATGATTCCATCCGCTTCCAGACATGCTTCTTCCAGAATGTGGTAATCATCTTTCATACAGCAATGAATCTCTGTAGCACCTTTATCACGGTTTCTGCTACAGTAATCACATGCACGGCAATGTCCGATATTCATCGTTACAGTATTGATAAACTGAACTTCTGCGCCTGCTGCTTTTGCTGCGAACAAAGCTTCTTTTACCATAACATCACTTCTCTGATTCTTTCTTCCGAAAGAAATTCCTAATACTTTCATTCTTTTGCCTCCATCTCTTAATTGATGAATTTATTTTATACTTTTTTTATAATTTCAGCTTTCCACGAATCATCCTATCTCAGTTCATAATTTTGTCATAATTTTTTCTCAAAAAAGTCAAAAAACAAAAATCATCCAACAATTTTTGCTCTGTTGTCTTTATATGATTAAGAAAGCATGTCAACCTGTTTTCTACCATTGACATGCTTTCTTATTTCTGTCTCTTTAAATATCATACTGATACTGAATATCAATCAAACGGATTTCCTGCATTTCCAGATTATTTTTCAGACACATCTCCCCATCTTTTACCTCCATTGTTTCCATTTCAATACTTGGAATCGCGCTACTCTTTAAATAATCCAGTTCATCACGCATCAATCCCTTTGAATACCCCAAATGTTTCCAAAGATCCTGTACACTTCCGCTCGCTCTGTTTACCCGATATGTTTTAACCAGATATTTTCCATCCTTCATATTCTGCATTGTAAAATTCAATCTAATTGGTTCAATGTCTTCTACATATTGCTCGATATCTCCAAGCTCAATCTCATCTTCATCCGTAAACACATATCTGGATGACAAACTCTTATAATTATGACATGCTATTACAAAGTGATTGCGCCCATTTGTCGTTACAATTGAATTCTCGTTTCGTTCCAATACCTTTGGCAACAATCGGTTTACGAATTGTAATGCATAAAAAGATGGTTTACAAATTCCATCTCGTGATATCAATCCGGAATCTCCATTTAACACCGTATCCGTATCATAATAATCCGAATACAGGTCCAGCGCATGCCAATATGCCATAATATCCACTTTTCCATTCATATCAATGCAGTTCTTTAAAATGTATGCACCCTGCTCACAACTGTCATTTAAGACATTTCTATTTGAAATTGTAAAATTCCACTCATCAATATGAACTTCCGGAATTTCAAACCCCGCTTCTTTCATAATACATTTCATAATATCCATCTGATTCAAAATGTATTCCGAATCAATGGATTTTTTCCCTATCCGTTCTCCCTCTTCTACTAAAGCAATATACTGAAAAGAACAAAAAGATAAAAAATCCGGATATATTTCTCTTTTCTTCCATATTTTAAATACTTTTTTGCAAACCAGACTTTCATACCCCAAGATGAATCCTGCTCCACCAACTGAAATCTCCTCCGAATATTGTTTCATTGTACGATACAACAAATCAAATCTTTCGTAATATTCTCCATCTGGTTCTGTAATATTCAATGCCGGATCATTCCAATATTCAAAATACCATGTTTCCAGTTCTTCTACGCCATAGCGATTAACCAGATGAACGCAAAGTTCCTTGATAATTTCAGAAAATGTCTTAAAATCAAAAACGCTCACTTCTGTATTTTCTATATTAACACTTCTCTCCGGTGTATACATAAATAAACTTGGTTTACTACCCAATTCCAAATATGGTTTTAAATGATTGTCCAAAAGGAAATCCAATACCTGATCTAATTTTCGAAAATTGTATCCTTCCTTTTCACTGAAACAATGTTCCCTTGATAGAATATTCCAGATTCTTCCATACTTTATTCCTGCCTGTTTCTGCAGTTTTTCTATCTGATGCTGTGCTTCCGATTGTAATAATATATAACCATCCCCAATGCTGATTGCCTTACTAAAGTCCGAAAATACTTCTTTCTGCTTTTTCATATCCACAAAATATTCTTTTTCTCTTGTAGATTGTGGACTTTCTTTTTGTTCACGGAACTTCAGATACTCTAAAATCCGTTCTTCCTCTTCTTTTTGTAATGTAGTCTCTTTCTCATCTACTTCTTTTTCTTCCTGCATCTTCTTACGATATTCACTCGGTGATTCATTATACACATCACGAAATGCCTTTGTAAACGATGCTGATGTTGGAAATCCATTGTCGTATGCAATATGTGTCAGATTTTTATCTGAATACATCAGCTCATCTACCGCATGAAACAAACGTACATTGTTCAGGTATTCCATAAAGGTCATTCCCAGATTCTTTTTTATATACTTTGACAAATATGCATTCGATAAATACAGTCTGTCTGCCAGATCGTTTAAACTAATCTGACTTTGATAGTTTGCCTGCACATAGTTTTGAATCTGGCGAACCCTCATGCGATCCTGTGAATCCTCCAGGTTCAGCCGGACATCATCTGCTTTTACAAGAAAATTGCTTGTGAGCACATACAATGTTTCAAAATATAATGCATTCAAATACAGTGCACTTTTCTCTTCTTTCTCAAAATATCTTGTCAAAATACGATCCAAAAGTCGTCGTAGTTTACTATAAGCATGATTCCGGTCTGCTACTGTATTACACCAGAACAGAAGTTGCATCGATCCCATATATTCCGCCAGCAGATGAAAATCAATTTCAAATCGTGCCCCCAGCAGCTCATCATTTCCGATTACTGTATGACGCTTATTCGCATTAATCATAACAATGTCTCCACTGGACATCTTATATAATTTTTCATCTATCTTGATGTCCAAGTTTCCACGTAACACGTAAAACATTTCCGGATTCTGGTGATAGTGCGTTGCTGTTTCTGCCTGTGCTATGAAATGAAACTGCATCAATTTTCTTGTTGTATCCATCTTTCATTCCTCCCGGTGATTCTATGATATCATTATATTATTTTATCTCTGTTTCATCTATCTTAGCATTTGCCCGAAACTCTTCTGAAATCTTTCTTTTTCCCGATGCTTTTCTATTCAAAAGACAAATATTATATACTATTTTTTGTCCTTTGTTTTATGCACGACAAATCTTTATTACAAGCTCGATGTGCAAAATAAAAGCAGGAATGTCCTCTCACTCCTGCTTCTACTAAAATACTTTCTTATTCTTTTACCCCGCCAAGAGAAATTCCCGCGATAAATGCTTTCTGGAAAAACGGATACAATACCATAATAGGGATAACACCGATAACTGCCATTGCCATACGAATACTGGTTCCCGGCATCTTCGCTACTGCTGCCGCAGCATCTGCACTGGTTGCCATCGTTGCAAGTGTATTGATATTGTCGATGATACTCTTCAGGAACTGCTGTAATGAGTAAAGTTTCGTATCACTGATATAGTACAGTCCATTGGTCCAGTCATTCCAGTAACCAAGTCCTACCATCAATCCAATGGTTGCCAGAATCGGAAGTGACAATGGTAATACAATCTTAAAATAAATATAAAGCTCTCCTGCTCCATCAATCTTCGCAGCCTCTACCAAAGCCGGATGAATGTTGGAAGCGAAATTGTTCTTATACAAAATGATGTAGAATCCATTGAACAAAAGTGTCGGTATCAACAATGCCAAAATAGAATTCTTCATGTGGAATACCTGCGTGTACATGATGTAAGAAGGAACAACTCCTCCATTGAACAGCATTGTGAAGAATACCATAAATGTCAATGGTTTTGCACGTTTATAGTCTTTTCTGGACAATACCCAACCGAGCATCGGACCGATCAAAAGACTGATCGCAGTTCCCACGATCGTAATGAAAAATGTAATTCCATATGCGCGGAATACCTTTGTTGCGTTGGATTTGAACAAATATGTATAAGCATATAATGTAAAGTCTCTTGGAAGGAATGAATATCCCTCTTTTAAAAGCGTCGCATTTTCCGTCAATGATGATGACACCAGAAGCAGAAACGGAAGCAGCGCACATAATGCCAAAATTGTCAGTATTGCGAAGATCAAAACCTGATAGGCTTTATCCCCTGTTGATTTTACACTGGAATCTTCCATACCTTTACCTCCTAGAATAATGCGTTCTCTTTGTCTTTTTTACGAACGATTGTATTGACTACAAGAACAAGGATAAATCCTACAATTGCCTGATATGTACATGCCGCAGATGAAGTTGAGATGTTATTCAGCGTCATCAGACAACGATATACATAAGTATCAATTGTATTTGTTACCGAATACAATGCTCCGGAATCCATCGGAACCTGATAGAACAAACCGAAATCTGAGTACATGATTCGTCCTACATTTAACATCACAAGTGTAATGACTGTCGGCTTTAACATTGGTAATGTAATATAGAAAATCTGTTTGAATTTTCCTGCTCCGTCTACTCTTGCAGCCTCATAGATACTTCTATCAATTCCTACGATAGAAGAAAGGAATATGATTGCATTGTATCCGACCATCTTCCATATATAGATAAATACCAATATGAACGGCCAATACTTCGGCGCTGCGTAGAAGTTGATCTCATTCCCTTCTCCAAGCATATGATTTACCAGTCCGGCATCATTACTGAACATTGCGTAAACAATGTATGCAACGATAACGTAAGAAATCAACTGTGGAAGAAGAATACTTGTCTGGAAAAATTTTTGCCATGCTTTGCTGAAAATATCTGCCAGGCAGATACCAACTACGACTCCCATCAATGTTCCAAGCAAAATGAAAACAATGTTGTACAACAACGTATTTTTTGTGATTAAAAATGCATCACTATTCAGGAAATTGCCGGAGGTACTGGAAAACAACTGTTTAAAGTTTGATAATCCTGCCCATGGGCTTTTCAAAATACCTACACTGTAGTCTACTTTTTTAAAAGCAATTACGATACCAAGCATTGGAATGTAGTTGTTGATAACAAAATACAACATACCCGGAATTGCCATAAAATCCAGTGCGGATGCCACTTTCAGTTTCCACAACATATACATTGTCCAGATAATTGCGATGATAGAGAGCACCATGCAGATCACACTTCCTGCTCCCACATGTACATTCTTCGCTCTGGATAATTTATCTACTGCTGAACTTGCAAGATACAAGTTTGCGATAAAGCTGACAACTGCTGCGAAACAGGCTGACAGCATGGTCTTTTCTTGTCCAAGTTTTACAGTTGCAACTGCGGATATTATCAGTACGATTCCCGCAACGAGAATCAATACCATTGGAATACTGGTCGTCAGAACAATCTTTCCGCCACATACTGTTTTTCCTGTAAGAAGACTGATTCCCGATAATCCGTACGATTTTCCCTGATAAGAATATTTCAAAAATGGAAATGCTACAGATACAAGCAGTACGATTCCGACAATCAAGATTTCAAACATAATTCGATGATCTTTTTCCGGCAGAGCCAACGATGCAAGCTTTGTTTTTTTCTGTTCCATTTCTTGCTCCTCCCAAACGCCTTTCATTTACAAATCGGTACCGTCGACAACTCCGCCGGTACCGATTTTATTTACATAGACAAAACTTTTCAATCACATTTTGTCTCACTTATTATGCTTCTTTTACTGTTCTGCAAGCCATGCATCCAGCTGTGACTGATATGTCTCAACAATCTTATCCATTCCTGCTGCGGAAAGTGCAGAGATGAATTCCTTATATGTCGCATCTAAATCACTTACAATACCTGATGATAACTGTGGTTTATACTGATCTACTACGTTCTTGCAAGCTGTGATTTCACTTGTTACCTCAGATGGGTCTACGCTAAATCCAAAGTATTTTGATTTTTCAACTTTTTCATTTTCTGCTTTCTGCTGCTCTCTGATATCTGCTCCGTCACCTTCCCATGGAGTTACCATCAATCTGTCTCCGTATAAGAAGTCTGCTGTATGATACTGAACATTCTCTGCTGTTATACCATCCGGATATGTCAGAGTTCCATCATCATTTTTCACCCAGTCAACATCTTCAACACCCCATGTCAGTGTATCGATGAATTCCTGATCGCTATAAAGAAGATTTAATACTTTGATTGCTGCTTCCGGGCTCTTTGCCGTTACTGGAACTGCAAAGCCAAATTTCTGGAATGCACTTGTTGCAACTTTTGCTGTTGTCACTTCTTTGAGCAATCCTTTATGTCCGGAACTTGCTTCAAAGCTTCCAAGACTTCCGTTTTCAATCTGTTTTACTGCTGAGAAACCAACACCACTCTTAATTAAGCTCTCGCCAAACTCCTGTGAAGTAGACGCATCTTTGTAAACAAGGCCTTCATCATACATCTCTTTTGCCATCTTCACATTGTTATACCACTCATCTGATGCGAAAAAGCATTTTACTTCATCTGTATCAGGATCAGCGTATACATACTGATAACTGTCTCCTAATGTATCTACCCATGTAGCGTCATCAAAGGAATCTCCACCATTGATATATGGCTGTGGGCTGATACAAGAACCTTCCTGGTCAGTATTGACAACACCATTCAATTCTGTCTTTGCAGTGACCTCTTTCATGATATCTTCATATTCACTCCAGGTTGTCATCTTTTCCGCTTTCTCTGTAAGTCCAAGCTCATCCAATGTATCTTTGTTCATGCAGATTGCTTCTGCCGCATACAGGGAAGTCATATTACCTACACCATAAATCTTACCATCTTTGGTTGTTGCTGCGAGGTAATCTCCCATCACATCTTCGATGTCCTGTCCATACTCATCTAAGTAGTCTGTGATATCCATCAACTGATTCTGACTCATGAATGACTGATATCCTGCTGCAGGAACCGGTGTGAACATCATCAGATCCAGATCCTCTCCTGCCTGAATCATCATTGGAACCTGTGTTGCATAAGTAGTCGGGTCAAACCATTTGATATCTGCCTGTACATTTACTTTTTCCTGCAACTGCTCGTTGATTGCATCTTCCACATGCTGAGTTGCGCTTTCATCCATTGGGCTTAAGCACATCAATGCGATTGTAATCTCATCTGTCTCACCTGAATCAGCGGATGCTTCTGTGCTTCCTGACTCTTCCTCGCTGGAACCACATCCGGCCAACATCGTTGTTCCCATTGCTGCTACAAGAAACAGTGCTGCTAACTTTTTGAACTTCATACTTTTTCCTCCTTTATGTTTCGGTTCGTTTGTTGTTGGCTCTATTATAAGTGAGACACCGATATGAGAATTCATCCATTTTTATTCTTTTTGTCTATTTTCCTTCTTTTTTTTGAAACAACGTCATCCTCTCGAGGCAGCATTTTCATTTTTCTTAATTTTTTTATGCTAAATTTAATTTTTCACTTCATTTTTTCTGAATTTCTTTTCTTTTTCTCTCAAAATTGTTTTATTTTCCTTAAAAATATGTTTTTTTATATAAGTTTTCTTTGTTTTTATTTATTAAAATATAGCTAACAAAAAACACAGGAGGTTATGAATATGTTTGATTCTTATTTAATTCGAAAAGACAGTCTGGAAAATACTGTCGAGAACGGAAAAGTTACCGGCTTCAAATTCGCAGTTCGTATTGCCGATTATCGTGGTTGTTTTCTTTCCCTTCACAATGGCTACTATATTGAATGTGAGGGAGTAGAATATCCAAGGGAGTTGCAGCGATTTGAAATCAACGGAAAAGCGCCTCGTACTTTCGAGGAATTAAAGACCTGCGTATGGGAACATTGGAACTATGACGATGAAGGATATGTTTATGTCACAAAAGAAGGCGGACTCGAACCTGGTGAACATGTCATCAAATTGCAGCAGTCTGTTCTTTCCCAATACGGATATATGCCATGGGATGAAGAATGGCTGAAAAACCCACCGGTTCCGGGAAGCGGTGCAGGTTCCGGAAAGACAGCATCGATCTGTTCTTTCACATTAGAATTACAGGAAGGAGACAACTAATATGAGTATCAAACGTGGTGTATCTTTATATAGCTATCAACAGACACAATTTTTTAAACAAATGGATTGGAAAGACATGGTTCGCGAAATTCATGACAACTTACATACCGATGGTGTCGAGATCATCGACGAAGCTACCATTCGTGATTATCCGTTTCCATCCGAGCAATTCATCTTTGACTGGAATAATTATATTGCCCGTTATGAGATGAAACCGGTAACAATGGATATCTATCTGGATGTACATCAGTTCCGCGACCATATTATGAATCACCGCGAAGCTGCCGAACGTCTGAAAAACGATATCAAACTTGCTGCAAAACTTGGTTTCCAGAATGTGCGTCCTCTCTGCCTTGTTCCGATTGATGTCATCGAAATGGCACTGGACACAGCAGAAAAATACAACGTTCGAATCGGTAAAGAGATCCATGCTCCGCTTCCGATCCGTCCGGGTGCAAGAAAACAGCCTACCAGCGGTATGGCTGCAGCACTTGACTTCCGTATGTCAGAACAGATCATCGACCTTGCACAGCGCACCGGAAGCAAACATGTCGGACTGGTTCCTGACTTTGGAATCTTCCAGCACTCTCCTTCTCAGGTTGCAATTGATTATGTCAAACGTCATGCAGCAATTCCGGAGGCAGTGGATTTTATCCTCGCAAACAGCAAGGATTACGAACTGGATGATATGATTGCTCTTGTGAACGAAAACTATCCAAATCATGGTATTGATGGTTCTAATCTTGAACGTATGGCACTGCACGAAGCATCTGCAGACGCGAATGACCTCGTTGAGATTCTTCCATACATTATGAGTATTCACGGAAAGTTCTACAACATGACAGAGATTCCGGGAAAACCTGGATGCTATGAAGATCTGGCAATTGATTATGAGACACCGATCCGTATTCTCAAAGAACATGGATTCGACGGCTATATCGATTCCGAATACGAAGGTCAGCGTGATCAACAGGATCGCGGTTTTGAATATCTTCCAAATGAAGTGGAACAGGTTCGCAGACATCATGAGATGATGGCTCGCTTAATCGGAGAATAAATACTCCTTTTCTTTTATAAGAGTCCCATATTCCTGGGGCTCTTATATTTTCAGATACTTTCCGTAAACATTCAAAAAAAGACTCCCGATACAATGCAATGTTACTGCATTTCTATCGAGAGCCTTTTCTTTATTTCATACATTTCGTAAATACATGTTCAATCGGTGCACTGAACAACCAGGCCGCAATGACCGGCATTAAGAATCCTGCAATTGGAATCAGATACGTGATCACACCGGCAAAAACCAATGCACACAATATCAACAATGTGGTTCCCGGAAAACGAATCATCAGAATCAGGCTGTTTTTCATCAAATTCTTTACCGAATTATCAAATCGAGCCAGGTTTGCAAAGAACCAGACTGCATACAATGCTACCAGCACCATCATAACCAGAAACAATGGATAGATATTTCCCAATGCTTTTCCTGCCTGACGTACATGATCTACAACAAAATAATCACTTAAAAAGATAAGTTCTATTGCAAGCAATAACAACCACACCGGTGTCGCTTTTTTGAAATTCTCTTTAAAAGATGAAAAAAAGGAACTGCACACATATCCTCTGTTATTTTTAATATTCTTCTCTACCGTATAATACATTGCTGTAAAGGACGCGCCTGCAGTTACAATCGGTATACAACAGATCAAAAACAGCATATTCAACAAAATGCAGTTTGCAATTTTACTGATTGCAGACATAATTGGATTATCATAGCTAAAAATTCCACCCATATCGTTTCCTCCTACTCTGTTATCCACTTTTCTAAAATAAAGTTTAGCGCGTATACATTCAACATTTCCATCCTATTTCTCATCATTTTGGCGTTATTTCCATTCATTTTTATCATTTTTTCTTCTTTACTTTTCCCCCTCTCTATTTTTCTTAATTTTTTATCTGTTTTATTCTGATTTTCACTTTACATTCATTGACCTTTTGCTTTCTATTTCTTATAATAAACAAAGAATATACTTTGACAATTTTCAGATAGAACAATCTTGATAGGAGGACGATACTATGCTTTCAGAAAACCACTTGGATTATATGATCACAGATTTGGGATTACATCGTTTTTATACCAAGACACCGCTTTGCCTTCCTGATTTTGGCGTGCTCTGTCCTTTGGAAAACGATCTGGAAGTTCAATATACGCTTCCTGATGATCACAATACTACACAGCGTTTGCAGTTACATCCACATGATTTTCTGATTTTCCAGACCGGACTCCCCCTCTCGTTAGTTCCGGATGATGTATCCGTCTGTCTGCTCGTCCGCCTCAATCCGGCTTTTTTGTTGAATCTATTTCCGGCAGAACAATTTTCAACACTGCCGATTTATCATCCCACTTCGCAGTTTTCATCCGGCACACTCTACTCTTTTTTGAAACTTTCCCACTTATATATTACGAACAAAAAAGAGTATGAACTTCAGATTATCAGCAATTTGTATAATGCCCTCGGTTCTTTCTTTCCTGCCCCGGCTTCCGTTTCTGTAGCGGAATGTAATGTCCGCCATTCAGAAAAGCGAAAACAGATGATTCTTTCCTATATTGAAGAACATATTCAGGAATCCTTTAAATTAAACGAAACGGCTCAGACCCTCGGTCTCACTCCTCAGTATCTGGCCTCCTGGTTTCAGAAAAATTTTGACTGCACATTTTCTTCCTATATTTTGCGTCAGAAAATCCAATCCGCAAAAGCCTGGATTGGTTATACCACGCTAACTGATTCTGCACTCGCTGAGCAGTTTCATTTTAAAAATGAAGATGTTTTTCAAGAAGAAATGGCACAATTGTGCGGCTACACCCCCACTCAGTATCGCAAACAATTTCAGCCGAGTGCTTCCTTCCATTTACCGGATGAAGGGAGCCGACTGCCTCTGTCTCCCTATTATGATGCATTGCTCTCGGTTGATGTCCGTCATGCACCGGCACCGCCTGAACTTCCTTCGAAGGAAGAACTCATTTACAAAATTTCTTCCAAATCCTCGAAGAATTGCTCCGATTCCTGGCGCTATCTTTTAAACATAAGCTACGCCTACCAGTTCAACGACAACCG
>DAVZKO010000043.1:0-21965 GCA_052272205.1 Schaedlerella sp.
TTCCGTTTTGTCGAGAACTTTATATCGAGCGTGATGACTTTATGGAGGAACCACCGAAGAAATATTTCCGTCTCTTCCCGGATAATGAAGTGCGTCTGATGTCAGCATATTTTGTTAAATGTGTCGGTTATGAGAAAGATGAAGAGGGCAATGTGACAGTTGTACATTGTACTTATGATCCGGAGACAAAGAGTGGGAGTGGATTTACAGGAAGAAAAGTGAAAGGAACGATTCACTGGGTTGCAGCACCTACAGCACAGAAGGCAGAGGTAAGATTATATGAGAATCTTGTTGATGAAGAAAAAGGTGTATACAACAAAGAAGACGGTTCTTTGAATTTGAATCCGAATTCTCTTACGATTCTCAAAGAGTGCTATGTTGAGCCGAGCTTTGAGGATGCAAAAGCATATGACAGTTTCCAGTTTGTACGAACCGGTTATTTCTGTATTGATGCGAAGGATTCTACTCCAGAAGCATTGGTATTTAACCGCATTGTATCTCTGAAGAGTTCGTTCAAACTTCCAAAGAAATAAAATGTTTGATAAATATCCGCAATGAGTCTGCTGCTTATTGCGGATATTTTTGTACAGAACATATTTTTATGAACTCGGATATGAGGTGACAACATGAACGAATTGACAATCAGTTTACAACAGAAATCCGATAAACCGTTGTATGAGCAGATTTATTCATACATTAAACAGGATATTCAGAGCGGGAGGATGAAAAGCAGCGAGAAACTGCCTTCCACCAGAGCGTTGTGTAAATATTTGGAAGTGAGCCGGAGCACTGTGGAACTTGCATATGAGCAACTTTTATCGGAGGGATATGTAGAAGCAATCCCATACAAAGGATATTATGTAACGGATATCGAAGGGCTGTATCAGATCAAAGGAGACAAGAAGAAATATATTGAGAAAGAAAAAGAAGGGCAAAAGCATTATGTATATGACTTCACCCCAAACGGTGTGGATTTGAGATGTTTTCCGTATAATGCCTGGAGAAAGTTATCGAAAGAATGTCTGGCTGACGACCGCGCAGAAATGTTTCGGCTTGGTAATCCGCAGGGGGAAGCTGGTCTGCGAAATGCAATCTGCAATTACCTTTATCAGGCCCGTGGAGTGAACTGTTCACCGGAGCAGATCATCGTAGGGGCTGGAAATGATTATCTTTACATGGTGCTTACGACAGTTATGGGGAATCACCACAAAATTGCATTTGAAAATCCGACGTTTAAAAGAGACTACCAGTTGTTTCATAATTTATCATATGAAACTTGCACAGTAGATATGGATGAACATGGAATGGATGTTAAGAAACTGGAACAGTCTAATGCCAATATTGCATTTGTCATGCCGTCCCATCAATATCCGCTTGGTGTTATCATGCCGGTAAAAAGGAGATTAGAGTTGCTTCGCTGGGCTGAAAAGAAAAGCAATCGATATATTATAGAAGACGATTATGACAGTGAATTCCGCTATAAGGGGAAACCAATTCCGGCATTGCAAGGATATGATAATCACGAAAAAGTAATTTATGTAGGAACATTTTCCAAATCGATCGCACCGGCAATACGTGTAAGTTATATTGTGCTTCCACATACCTTACTTCGGCAGTATTGGGAAAAAAGCGGATTCTTAAATTCGACCGTATCGAAAGTAGACCAGATGATATTACAGAAATTTATTGAAGAAGGATATTATGAGAGACATCTGAATAAAACACGTGCACTATATAAGAGCAGGCATGATAGATTGCTTACAGCATTAAAAATATTGAAGGACCAGTTTGATATTTCAGGAGAACATGCTGGAGTTCACTTACTTTTGCATTGTAAAACCGGAATGTCGGAGGAAGAACTGATTCGACGGGCGGCAGAAAAAGAAATTAAAGTTTACGGATTGTCGGAATATTATGTGGAACCTCAGAGAGAGCAGCACGCTACCATTCTTTTGGGCTATGCCAATATGAGGGAGGAAAGCATAGAAAAGGCAATTTGGATATTAAAAGAAGTCTGGTCGTGAAAACAGCATAGAAACATAGTGTTTGCGTGATTAAAAATGGCACATGAAAGAAGTAAAACTTGTTTCATGTGCCAGTATTTTTGAAAAATATAAATCGGATAAACTAAACCGTTTCATCTCGTTTCAAGGAAACATATTCACGTTCTTTTACAGGTTGAAGGTCCTTGTCTAAATCAAAATCGTCTTCTTCTAAAACATCTTCATCTACATGTTTGTTTGCAACATATTTTTTGAATGCACAGATAGACAACCCAATGCTTATTCCTGCAATCAGACATCCTGAAAGCCATTTTACAAATTTATTCATGCTTTTGATCCCCTTTCAATCGGAAATAATCTTAAACCTCTTTGTATTCTAATACTTTTTGCAGAAAAATACAATTCTTTCGAAAGATTTTTCTACAAAGAGAAAATGTTCCGTTACTGTCCCTGATTTGCTCAGACAGAAAAATCGTGTTATAATATGCGTTATTACATACAAAGAGAAAATGATAGGGGGAAACTGATGAGACATCCAGCAGTGAAAAAAGCAAAAAACAAATTATTGGGAATTGTCTTTAGCCGTACCGCATTGATTCTGTTGCTGATTTTATTGCAACTGGGAGCAATGCTGGGGCTTTCTACAATATTGCGAGAATATGCAGTGTATGTGTATGCCTTGGAGCTGGTTGTTCAGATTGCGATTGTTGTATATATTATCAACGATAAGACCTGTCCAGAATTTACCTGTACGTGGATGCTTTTGATTTTAATCTTCCCGGTTTTCGGCTGCTTGTTTTATGTATACGTGAAACTGGAATTGGGAACCAGAGTTTTCGGCAAACGTCTCGGAGATATTCAGATGGAGACCTGGTCGTATTTAAAACAGCAGAAACAGATTATCGAGGAACTACAG
Source organism: Schaedlerella sp. (assembly GCA_052272205.1). Lineage (GTDB taxonomy): Bacteria > Bacillota > Clostridia > Lachnospirales > Lachnospiraceae > Schaedlerella. The sequence continues at coordinate 2,920 of DAVZKO010000043.1, forward strand.
GTCAGCAAACCGGCAAACGCCAATCTGGCACAATATATGGTGAATCAATTGCACTATCCGACTTACCGTAATACCAAGGCGGTTTACTTTAGTTGTGGGGAAGAGAAGTTTCCGGAACTTCTGAAACAGTTACGCGCAGCAAAGAAATTCATCTTTCTGGAATATTTTATTGTAGCAGAAGGATATATGTGGGACTCGATTTTAGAAATTTTAAAACAAAAGGCAGCAGAGGGAGTAGAGGTACGTTTTATGTATGACGGTATGTGCAGTATTTCCCTGCTTCCATATAAATATCCGGAAGAAATTCAAAGCTATGGAATCAAGTGCAAGATGTTCAGTCCGATTCGTCCGGTGTTGTCAACGGTCCAGAATAATCGAGATCATCGTAAAATCTGTGTGATTGACGGCAATGTTGGATTTACAGGAGGAATTAATCTTGCGGATGAATATATAAATAAAAAAGAACGTTTTGGCTATTGGAAAGATACAGCGGTCATGCTTCAGGGGGATGCGGTTCAAAGTCTGACGATGATGTTTCTCCAAATGTGGAATGCAACAGAGCTTCTTCCGGAAAAGTATGAATCGTATTTGACAGATATGTCGACAGAACTGCATCGGGAACTTGGATTTGTCATGCCTTATGCGGACAGCCCTTATGATCATGAGAATGTAGGCGAAGAAGTGTATTGTCATATTTTAAATCATGCAAAGAAATATGTGCATATTATGACCCCGTATTTGATTCTGGATCGTGAGATGTTGGATGCACTTTGTCGTGCGGCGAAAAGTGGAATTGACGTAAAGATTATTATGCCACATATTCCGGATAAGTGGTATGCATTTGCTGTTGCTAAGACATATTATAAAGAATTGATAGAATCCGGTGTAAAGATATATGAGTTTATTCCGGGATTCGTACATGCGAAAATATTCGTGTCGGATGATGATACTGCGACGATCGGAACGATCAATCTGGATTATCGTAGTCTGTTTCTTCACTTTGAATGTGGCGCTTTTATCTACAATAATTCCATCGTCAGAGATGTGGAGACGGATTTCCAAAAGACATTGGAACAGTGCGAACGCATTTCCATTGCAGATGTTAATCAAGAGAAGCCATTGATGATGTTATGTGGAAGGGTACTTCGTTTGATTGCTCCGTTGATGTAATAAGAAATTCTAATTTTTGTAAGAAGCACAGCTTATTATCAATGATATATAACTATAATAAGCGTATGCGCTAGAAATCTTAAGTGAAGTCTGATATAATTTTAATAAAGATATGTGAGTTAGTGATAAGATTTGGGAAAATTTTATCACTAATTCCTATTTGCGGACATATTTGCTAAGGTATGGGACAGATACCAATAAAGCAGAATAAGGGAGTCAAGATGAAAGCAATTTATTTTAACGGAAAGGATGCAGAATATCGTGAGGATATTCCAAAACCACAAAGAAAGCCGGGGTATAGCCTGATAAGGATACAAAGGGCGGCAATCTGTAATACGGATAAAGAAATTTTAAAAGGATATCGCCCGGATTTCCGTGGGGTTATGGGGCATGAGTTTGTTGGTACAGTAGAGGAATCGGACAGAGTAGAATTAATCGGCAAGACGGTTGTGGGGGAGTTGAATGAAGGATGTGGAGAATGTCTATATTGCAGAACCGGACATGAAAAGCATTGCCCACAAAGAAAAGTAATCGGAATGGAAGGAAGAGATGGATGCTTTGGGGAATACATGTTCCTGGCAGATCATCTTATTCATGTGATTCCGGATGGATTACCGATAGAAAAGGCGATTTATACGGAACCTTTGGCAGCGGCTTTGGAGATTCCGTCTCAAGTGCATATCAGCCCGGAAAAGTCCGTTGCAGTCATTGGAGATGGAAGGTTAGCATTTATGATTGCGCAAGTTCTATCATTGAATGGCAGTGATTTGACGATCATTGGAAAACATAAAGAAAAACTGGACAAGTTTCAACAATACGGACAGATCAAATTGTTAGAAGAAGTACCGGAACATCCGTTGATCGATGAAACTTATGATATTATAGTCGATGCTACAGGAACCGAATCAGGAATTTTGTTGGCACAGAGATTGATTCGAAGATGTGGAACAATTGTACTGAAAAGCACCTATGCTCACAAAGCTTCGTTAGATATGAGCTTGTTTGTTGTCAATGAAATTACAATTGTTGGAAGCAGATGCGGTCCGTTCGAGCCGGCGCTTCAATTGCTTAAAAAGGGACTGGTCGAGTTCCCTGAGATTGAATGGCATGATCTAAAGGACTATGAAGCAGCATTTTGTTCATCTGCTTTTAAAGTTGGATTCCGTATATCAGATTGAAAAGACGAGAGGAAGATGGATATATTGCTAGCAAAACGGGCAACTGTTTTACTATAAATTACTTATCATATAAGGGAGGAAGGAACATGAAAAAATTTTTAAGCGTCTTGTTATGTACAGCAATGACAGCGTCTTTACTTGTTGGATGCGGCGGATCAAATAATTCTGCAAGTACAGACAGCAAAGATGACACAGAAGGAAATGGATTGAAAATTGCAATCGTAAGTTCTCCATCGGGAGTGGATGACGGATCTTTCAATCAGAATAACTATGAAGGAATTCAGGCATTCATAAAAGAAAATCCAGATGCAACAGTAACACCTGTTAAAGAAGAAACAGGTGATACAGCGGCAGCAGTACAGGCAGTTGCGGACATTGTAGCAGATTATGATGTGATCGTGTGCTGCGGATTCCAGTTTGCAGGTATCGGAACAATTGCAGAAGAGAATCCGGATGTTGATTTTATTCTGGTAGATTCTTACCCGACAAATGCAGATGGGGAAGAGACAGAGTACGATAACATTTATGCAATGCAGTTTAAAGAGCAGGAAAGTGGATTCTGTGCAGGTATTGCCGCTGCTCTTGAGACAAAAACAGGAAAAGTTGCAGTTGTAAACGGAATTGCATATCCATCAAATGTAAATTATCAGTATGGATTTATGTCAGGTGTGAACTATGCAGTGAAAAACTACGGTGCTAAAGCAGAAGTTGTAGAACTTCCTTCTTATGCAGGTACAGATGTAACCGGTGCAAATGTTGGAGGTAACTATGTAGGAACATTCTCTGATGAAGCAACAGGAAAAGTTGTTGGAAAAGCATTAATTGACGAAGGTGTAGATATTATGTTTGTTGCTGCTGGCGCATCAGGTAACGGAGTATTTACAGCAGCAAAAGAAGCAACAGATGTTTATGTGATCGGATGCGATGTAGACCAGTATGACGATGGCGTAAATGGTGATTCTAATATTATTTTGACATCTGGTCTGAAAATTATGGACATGAACGTAGAGCTTCAGTTGAATAACGTAAAAGATGGCAAATTCAAAGGTGAGAATGCATTGCTTGGAGCAGATACAGATTCTACAGGTTATGTAAGTGAAGAAGGAAGATGCCAGCTTTCAGAGAATACAATCTCAAAGATTGATGAAGCATTCGCAAAAGTAAAAAGCGGAGATATTGTTCCGGCTGCAAACTTCAATGATATGACACCGGATGATTTCAAAGGATTATAAAAGGCAGACAACGGAAAATTTGTTTGTGCAATAAGATATAATCGAATGTTTTAGGCATAAAGGGGGTCAAATCCCTTTATGCTTTTTCTAAAATGGAGCAAAGGAGGAAAAAGTTATGTCAGATTACATAGTGGAAATGAAGCATATTACAAAGCGTTTCCCTGGAATTGTAGCGAATAAGGATGTAACGATTCAGATTAAGAAAGGGGAGATTTATGCGATATTAGGTGAAAATGGTGCCGGAAAATCTACATTGATGAGTATGCTTTTCGGTATGTATGAGCCTGATGAAGGAGAAATCTATATCCGTGGCAAAAAGGAAACGATTCAATCTCCACGATATGCGACACAGTTGAATATTGGTATGGTACATCAACATTTTAAATTGGTATCCAATTATACAATCGCCGAAAACATTATTATGGGAATCGAACCACAGAAAAAGTTTCTGGGAATTCTTCCGTATGTAGATATCAAAAGTGCTAATAAGAAAATTGCTGATTTGTCCAAGCAGTATGGACTTGAAGTGGATCCTACAAAGGTGATTTCTGATATTAATGTTTCGATTCAACAGAGAGTTGAGATATTGAAGATGTTATATCGAGAAGCTGAGATTCTTATTTTTGATGAGCCGACTGCGGTTTTGACACCACAGGAAATTGAATTTTTGCTGGAGATCATAAAGGGGCTGCGCGATAATGGTAAGACAATTATTTTGATCACGCATAAATTGGAGGAAATCAAAAAAATTGCAGACCGATGTGCCATTTTACGCCGTGGAGAATTGATTGATATTTTGGATGTGGCAACAACAAGTACAAAAGAGATGGCGAATAAGATGGTAGGCCGTGAAGTATCTTTTACCACAGAAAAAGCACCTGCACAGTATCGAGAGAAAATTCTGGATGTGCAGAATCTGACTGTCTTAAATGAGGATAAGTTTGAAGTTGTAAAGAATGTTTCGTTTTCTATTCGCGGCGGAGAGATTTTTGCGATTGCAGGCGTATCCGGAAATGGACAGGTAGAAATTGCGGATGCAATAGCAGGACTCGTAAAAGCACACGCGGGATCGATCAAATTGAACGGAAAAGATATCACAGAATACTCGATTCGAAAGAGAACATTGGAAGGAATTTCCTATATACCGGAGGATCGACAGACATTCGGTCTGGTGTTGGATTTTTCGCTCAGAGATAATCTTGCCTTAAAGAATTATTATCAGGAACCATTTTCGAAAAATGGAATTTTGAATCAAAAAGAATTTGATACATTTGGAGAAAAACTGATAGAGGAATATGATGTTCGAAGTGGACAGGGAAATCAGACACAGGTGCGTTCTATGAGCGGAGGTAATCAGCAGAAAGCAATCATTGCCAGAGAGATTGAACAGGATGCTCCGTTGATGATCTTTGTGCAGCCGACACGTGGTCTGGATATTGGTGCGATTGAAAAAATTCACCGTCAGATTATTGCACAGAGAGATAAGGGGAAAGCAATTTTATTGATTTCTTTGGAGTTGGATGAGATTATGAATCTTGCCGATACAATAGGCGTTATTTACAATGGGCAGATTCAGAAGATTGCAGATGCGAAGAGCCTGTCAACAAAGGAAGTCGGAGAGTTTATGATGGGAGTAAAAAAAGAAACGAAGGAGTTGGAGCAGGAGGTGAATAACTGATGAAAAACGAGAAAAAACATTCGCAAAATATTTTTGTGACACTGCTTGGAAATGAAAAATATCAGTTTATTTCGATTCCTGTTTTTGCAATTTTGATCAGTTTGATCGTAGGAGCAGTTGCAATTGCGGTATTAGGAAAAAATCCATTTTCGGCATATTTGAATCTGCTGCAGGGATCCGGATTATTCCCGAAAGCAAAGTATGCAGGTGGAAAGAGCATGCTGACAGATTTCTTCAGTTTTATGGATTATTGGACGCCTATGATTTTCGCATCTCTTTCGGTTGCGGTGGCATTGAAAGCAGGGTTGTTTAACATTGGTGTTTCCGGACAGATGTTGGCAGCAGGCTTTATTACTACAATTACAATCGGATATAGTACATTGAGTGCACCGATTGCAAAACCACTTGTTATCATTATTGCAGCGTTGACGGGGGCAATTGTTGGTGGGCTGATCGGATTCTTGAAATATAAATTTAACATCAATGAAGTTGTTTCTTCTATTATGTTGAACTATATCGTGGAATACGTCGTTGCATTTTTTATTAATACAAAATATGTAGATCCGATTTCCAGACAGTCCAAAGCAATCAGCAGTGCGGCACGACTTACTTTATCCGGCATAAAGATGGGGAATTTAAAGATTGATATTCCACTTGGAATTATTTTGGCGGTTATTGCAGCGTTTGTGATAAAATTTATTTTCGACAGAACTGTTTTGGGATATGAATTAAAAGCTGTCGGAGCAAATCCGAATGCTTCACGATATGCGGGAATCAATGTAGGTAAGAATGTAGTGTTATCTATGTTTATTTCCGGTGCGTTGGCAGGACTTGCGGGTGCAAGTTATTATTTGGGATATTATGCATCGATTCAGCCAAAGGTACTTTCAAGCACAGGGTTTGATGCGATTGCTGTTTCTATTTTGGGAAATTCCAATCCGATTGGAATCCTTGCATCCTCTTTTCTGATTAATATTATTAGCAAGGGAAGTACTTACATGAGTTCAACAGCAGGTTTAGATGCGGAAATTGCTTCTGTAATTACCGGGCTGATTTTGCTGTTTGCTGCATGTGGAGAATATATTAAATACCGTGTAAAGCGGAAAAAAGACAAACAACATGAAAAAGCGGAAGGAGGTAAATCATATGAATAATGTAATTATCGATGGACTTTCTTTTGCATTGCCTCTGTTTATTATGGCAATTGGTGGAATTTACAGTGAGAGAAGTGGTGTAACAAACCTTGCATTGGAAGGCTTACAAGGGATGGGGGCTTTCGTCGGAGCTTTGGTTGCTTATATATTGATGCAGCAGATGGGAACGAATTCCATGGTGCCGTATTATATGGCAATGCTGTTTGCAATGATTGGTGGTATGGTATTTTCTTTGTTACACGCACTTTTGTGTGTGAAATTTAAAGCAAATCAGGTTATTAGTGGTGTCGTAATCAATATTCTTGCAATGGCACTGACAACATTTTTAACAAAGGTTATCAATCGGTCTGTTTTTGGAGCACCATCGGATAAATTTGAATTGGGGGTATCGGTTCGATGGACAATTCCGGGGATTTCTCGGATTCCGATTCTGGGAGCGATGTTTACGAACATTTATCCGTTTGAGGTTGTGATTGTTGTTATAGCAATTATTGCATGGTATCTGTTATATAAAACGACATTTGGTATGCATGTACGTGCATGCGGAGACAATCCTCATGCAGTGGATGCGGCGGGAGTAGATGTTGCTGCAATCCGAGTGAAAGCGGTTATGATGTCCGGAGCACTATCCGGGCTGGCCGGAATTTCGTTTGCATATTCTATTTCAGCAAAGTTCTCTTCAAGCATATATGTTGGGTATGGATACCTTGCAATTGCAGGTTTGATCTTTGGAAACTGGAAGATTCTTCCGACATTGGGAGCATGTCTCTTGTTTGGATTCGCAAAATCAGGTGGCTATCAGATTGTTCAGAATCTTGGAATGCCAAGCAGTTATTCTGATTTGGTAATGATTTTACCATATGTTGTAACATTACTCTTGCTGATGTTCTTCTCAAAACATAATCAGGCACCGAGAGCTTTGGGAGAGATTTATGATAAAGGAAAACGTTAAATCAAAATTTCGTAAAAAAGATTTTACAATATCCGGAAAATATAGTATAATTCATTAGGTGGTTTATTAATAAGAACTACTAATAAGAATTAAAAAGTTCAAATACGCAGGAGGATTTGATATGGTTAAAGCAGTAGTTGGAGCGAACTGGGGCGATGAAGGAAAAGGTAAGATTACCGATATGCTCGGAAAAGAAGCAGATATCATTGTTCGTTTTCAGGGAGGAGCCAATGCAGGACATACAATTGTGAATGATTATGGAAAGTTTGCTCTGCATACTCTGCCTTCAGGTGTGTTTTACAATCATACAACAAGTATTATTGGTAATGGAGTAGCATTAGATATTCCGAAACTGTTCGGAGAGATTCAGTCTGTAGTAGAGAAAGGAGTTCCGACTCCGAAGATTCTTGTATCAGACCGTGCACAGATCGTGATGTCTTATCACAAATTGTTCGATGCTTATGAAGAAGAGCGTCTTGCAGGTAAATCTTTTGGTTCAACAAAATCAGGAATCGCACCATTCTATTCAGACAAATATGCAAAGATTGGTTTCCAGGTAAGTGAATTATTTGATGATGATCTGCTGAAAGAAAAGGTTGTTCGAATCGCAGAACAGAAGAATGTGTTGTTAGAGCACTTATATCATAAACCATTATTGAATCCGGATGATTTATATAATGAATTGATGGAATATAAGAAAATGGTAGAGCCATATGTATGTAACGTTTCTTTGTTCCTTAACAATGCAATCAAAGAAGGTAAGAATATTCTCCTTGAGGGTCAGTTAGGTTCATTGAAAGACCCAGATCATGGAATTTATCCAATGGTTACATCATCTTCTACACTGGCTGCATATGGAGCAATCGGTGCAGGAATTCCGCCATATGAGATCAAACAGATTATTACTGTATGTAAGGCATACTCAAGTGCTGTAGGTGCGGGTGCATTTGTCAGTGAGATCTTTGGTGATGAGGCAGATGAATTGAGAAAACGCGGTGGAGACGGCGGAGAGTTTGGAGCTACTACAGGTCGTCCGAGACGTATGGGATGGTTCGACTGTGTTGCATCAAAATATGGATGTAGAATGCAGGGAACAACAGATGTTGCCTTCACAGTATTGGATGTACTCGGATACCTTGATGAGATTCCGGTTTGTGTTGGTTATGAGATTAATGGAGAAGTGACAACAGAATTCCCTGTTACACATTTGCTTGAGAAAGCAAAACCGGTATACAAAGTATTACCGGGATGGAAAGAAGATATTCGTGGTATTAAGAAGTATGAAGATCTTCCGGAAAACTGTCGTAACTATATCGAGTTCGTTGAGAAGGAGATTGGATATCCAATCACAATGATCAGTAACGGACCTGGTCGTGACGATATCATTTACAGAAATAAATAATGATCATGTAAAAAAGGAATGTGCATTGGCGCATTCCTTTTTTTGCATATTTTTGTTGGATGGTTAATATAATGATAGAGCTGGAGTAAAAAAAGGAGGAGATGTTGATATGCATGAAAACAGCGTGAAAATCAATCAAAAACAAAGAGCCATTTCAACAGAAGAATATTTAATGAAGAAAGGACTGCTTTATCAAAACAGCCCAAAGAAACAAATAAAACCAGAGTCGATACCTCAAAATTGTATCGCTATGGAATTGGAAATGCTGTATGTGTAGATTACAGTTCATCGGAAGAATCATCAGAGTGCTTTGTCAGGCGATAGAACAGTATATAAGCATATAAAAGTATCGGCAAAAGAATCGTAGCTGCAAGGGAAGCTTTTAACAGATTGAGCGTGTATGCAGAATCAATCAATGCGAAAACCAGTGTGCTGAGATAAAGAGCGATTAAAAGGATGGCTCCGATCAAAGCTAATATACGGGTAGATTTTTTCATAAAATCAATCCTTTCTAAAAATACTGTAAGCATTATAGCTGAATTATAGAGAAAATACAAATGATTTTTACATTTATTTGTAAGGATCTCCGAAAGAGAAAGGAAATATTTTTGTTGCAAAACATTGCAAATTGACATAGAATATTAGAAGATGAATTATTACTTAGATAAAGGAGTTAAATACGATGAGCGATAAAAGTTTATTGGAACAGTGGAGAGCTACTGCGTATGACCAGAGCTTGAGTAAAACAGAATTGGAGAATTTCTGGAGTAGATATTTCACAATTGAAAAAGATATTTATGTAGAACTTTTGAAGAATCCGGATGAAGAAGTGCGCGGAACTTTAAAAGAGCTGGCTGCAAAATATGGACAGGATGTTATGACAATGGTTGGATTCTTAGACGGAATCAATGACAGTTTGAAAGTTGCGAACCCAATCGAGACGATGACAGAAGATACAGAAGTCAATCTTGTGTTTGATAAAGAGTTATTGTATAAGAACATGATTGATGCAAAAGCTGACTGGCTGTATGGACTTCCACAGTGGGATGCAATCTTTGATGAAGAGACGAAGAAACGTCTTTACAGAGAACAGAAGCAGTCAGGTACAATCCGTAAAGAAAAGAAAATCGGAAGAAACGATCCATGTCCATGCGGAAGCGGAAAAAAATATAAAAAATGTTGTGGACGTAATGCATAAATAGTTTATGTAGAAAAGAGAGATGCATAATTTGTTTTATAGTCAGGCATAATAATAAGGATTTCAAAAAAGGAGGAACTTTTGTTATGCCAGATTTAAAATGTACAGTACAGACATGTATTCACAATCAACAGTTTTTATGCGATTTGGACAGCATTGAAGTGGGAGGAAGCGATGCCAAGACATCAACAGAAACTTGTTGCGATAGCTTTCAGGAACGAACAGACAATGCTTATTCTAATTCAAATGTAACGGGAACTGCTACGGATGTGACAAACATCGACTGTAAGGCAACAGAGTGTATGTATAACGAGCAGTGTGCCTGTCATGCAGGAAAAATCAGTGTAGAGGGAAGCAATGCATGTACTTGTGATGGAACAGAATGTGCGACTTTTACATGTGGCTGTTGATTTAGGTTACGAATGAGCTGTAAAGGAAATCTCTGACAGAGGAACGCTGGTTCCGGCAAGTGCCGGTTCCGGCGTTTTTCTTTGGTTGACGGAATATCTTTGTAGCGTTATAATCTTTTTAATGCATAAAAACAGATGTTTGATTAAGGGAAGGGTGACAGAGAATATGAATCAATCATTTGAACAGGATAAAGATGTCACAGGGAAAGAACAAGATAAGGTGAATAAGGAGCAGCAAAAGCCACAGGTTGAGAATAGCGGATATTATGCGAATCGGCCAAAGTTTGGCAACAATGGACCTTCTAAGTTGAGACAGCAATTTAGTCAGGGATTGACGTTGTGTCTGGTTATAGTTGTCTGCCTTCTGATTTACTTTGCGTTGCTTCGATTACAGATGATTTCGAATGTTATTCGTATGATTATCGGAATATTAAAGCCGGTGATATATGGTATGGCGATAGCCTATCTTTTGAATCCTATTGTTAAAAAAGTAGATCAACATATGATTCCATATATAAAAAAACATTTTCCAAAGGTGAAGAATGCAGAGAAAATTTCGAGAGGAACAGGCATTTTTCTTGCAATTTTACTTTTGATCTCAATTATCAGCGCATTGTGCAATATGATGTTGCCGGAATTGTATAAAAGTATCTGGAATATGGTCTCTACGGTGCCGAGTCAGTTGAATGCAGCAGTAGATCAGATTACGAATATGATGGCGAAGGAGACAACCACAGGACAGATTTTGGCCAACGTACTTAGTCAGGCAACCGATTTTGTTCAGAATTGGTTAAAGACCGACTTATTAGATCAGGTCAATGTAGTGATGTCCAACTTGACAGTCGGAGTCATTAATATTGTAAGTGAATTGTTTAACGGCGTGATTGGAATTATTATATCGATTTATGTACTTTGGGGGAAAGAGACCTTCTCACAGCAGGCGAAGAAGATGGTTTATGCGATTTTCAAGCCAAATCAAGCCAATATGATTTTACATCTGACAATTAAGAGTAACGAGATTTTCGGTGGATTCATTATTGGTAAGATTATTGATTCAATCATTATTGGATTGTTATGTTTTATTGGACTGACTATTTTAGATATGCCTTATACACTGCTCGTAAGTGTGATTGTCGGTGTTACCAATGTGATTCCGTTTTTTGGCCCGTATATCGGAGCGATTCCGAGTGCGATTTTGATTACGCTGTCCAATCCGATAAAGGGACTTTATTTCCTGATTTTTGTTTTGATTTTACAACAGGTGGATGGTAATATCATAGGTCCGAAAATCATCGGGAATTCGACGGGACTTTCGGCTTTTTGGGTTGTCTTTTCCATTTTGCTGGGAGGAGGCCTGTTCGGAATTCCGGGAATGATTCTGGGTGTGCCTACATTTGCAGTGTTATATTATATTGTGACAATGTTGGTCAATCACAATCTGGAACGTAAGAATCTGCCGACAGCTACGAGCTGTTATGATGAATTGAGTTACGTAGATACAGATGGAACATACGTACATTCTGATAAAAATGAATTTAAAAAATACAAAGGGGAATAGATTATGCCAATTCGAGTACAAAATGATTTGCCGGTAAAAGAAATACTGGAACAGGAAAATATATTTGTGATGGATGAATATCGTGCTGCACATCAGCAGATCCGTCCGATAAGTATTGGATTGTTGAATTTGATGCCGTTAAAAGAAGATACGGAGCTTCAGATCCTTCGCTCTCTTTCCAATACACCATTGCAGGTAGATGTGACATTTGTAAGAGTGTCCAGTCATGTATCCAAAAATACTTCTACCAGTCATATTTACAAATTCTATGAGTCGTTTGAAAGTATTAAGAATAAAAAATTTGATGGCTTTATTATCACCGGAGCACCGGTAGAACAGATGCCATTTGAAGAAGTGGATTATTGGGATGAGCTAAAAGAGATTATGGAGTGGACAAAGACAAATGTAACGTCCACACTTCATCTGTGCTGGGGGGCACAGGCTGGAATTTATTATCATTATGGAATTGATAAAGTGATGCTTGATGAGAAGAAATTTGGGGTATTTCCACATCATGTACGCGACCGCAAGATTCCATTGGTACGAGGATTCGATGATACATTCTATGCGCCACATTCCAGACATACGGAGATTCCGTTAAAGAAACTGGAGGAGGATGAGCGCATATCGATTTTGGCAGATTCAGAAGAAGCCGGAGTGTTCCTTTGCATGGCACAGGATGGAAAACAGGTCTTTGTGATGGGACATCCGGAATATGACCGTATGACATTGGATACAGAGTATAAACGAGATGTGGGAAAAGGATTGGATATTCAGATGCCAATCAATTATTATCCGGATAATAATCCGGATAATAAGCCGAGTCTGCTTTGGCGTTCGCATGCAAATACATTGTACAGCAACTGGCTGAATTACTATGTATATCAGGTGACACCTTACAATCTGTATGGGGCACCGGATTTTAGCTGAACAGCAAGGAAATAAATAAAGGACATTTGAGAGGAAACAGCAATGGATGATATATATTTTTCAGATCGAGTAAATGCACTCAAAACAGGTGTGTTTGCAACGCTGAACCAAAGAAAAGAAAAGCTTATCGAACAAGGAAGGAAAGTGTATAATTTGTCGGTCGGTACACCGGATTTTTCTCCTGCCCCTCATGTTATGAAAGCGATGGAAGATGCCTGCAAGGATCCGGAGAATTATAAATATTCTCTGGAAGATAAACCACAGTTATTGGAGGCAGTGCAATATCATTATAAACGCAGATTTGGTGTGGAGCTTGCGACGGGCGAAATCACTTCGGTGAATGGGTCTCAGGAGGGTATGGCTCACATCGGAATGGTCTTGTGCAATCCGGGAGATACGATTCTTGTACCGAATCCGGGATATCCGTTATTTGAGACAAGTGGCATGATGGCGGATGCGAAGATTGAATATTATCCGATCAAAGAGGAAAACGGATATCTGCCGGATTTGGAAGCAATACCGGAAGAGGTACTTACTCGGGCAAAATATATGATTGTGTCCTATCCGTTGAATCCGGTATGTGTGTGCGCACCGGACGAGTTTTATGAGAGACTGATTCCGTTTGCGAAAGAACATGATATTATTATTATTCATGACAATGCTTATTCCGATATTATTTATACAAGAAAACAGGGACGCTCATTTCTGTCGTTTGAGGGTGCAAAAGAGGTCGGTGTAGAGTTCTATTCTTTGTCGAAGTCATTTAATTTGACCGGGGCAAGGATTTCTTTTGTAGTAGGCAATAAACAGATTGTGAATAAGCTGAAGGTTTTTCGTTCGCAGATTGATTATGGTGTTTTTCTTCCGGTTCAGTATGCAGCGATTGCAGCATTGACAGGTCCGCTTGATGTAGTAGAAGAACAGAGACAGGAATATGAGAAGAGAAACCGTATGCTTTGCGGCGGATTACGTTCCATTGGCTGGAATGTGCCGGATAGTCAGGGAACGATGTTTGTCTGGGCAAAAATACCGGAGGGGTATACCTCTTCGGTTGAATTCTGTTTGGAGCTGATGGAGAGAACCGGTGTGATCGTTACTCCTGGAAATGCATTCGGAAGCAGAGGAGAAGGCTATATCAGAATGGCACTGGTAGTGGATGAAGCAACAATTTCGGAGATGCTGACAGTGTTAGAAAAGTCTGGAATTTTTTCAAAATGAAATATAAAAGATTATGAGGAGAAAATAAAATGCAGCGAATTGCCAAATTTCACAAAGTAAGTGTAGAACAGTTTAAAAAAGATTGGAAAGATACATTCCCGGAAACAGAAGAAACGGAAATTTTGAATATATATGAATCCATTAGATTGCCAAAAAGAGCAACAGTGGGTTCAGCAGGGTATGATTTTTATGCACCGGTGGATATTGAACTGAAGCCGGGAGAGACAATCAAAATTCCGACCGGTGTTCGTGTTGAGATGGAAGCAAACTGGGTTTTGAAATGTTATCCGAGAAGTGGATTGGGATTTAAATTTAGATTACAGCTTAATAATACAGTTGGTATTATCGACAGTGATTATTTCTATTCTGACAATGAAGGACATATCTTTGCAAAAATTACAAACGATACGAATGAAGGAAAGATCGTGCAGATTTCGGCAGGAAACGGATTTATGCAGGGAATCTTTGTGGAATATGGAATCACAGTGGATGATGATGTGACAGAAGTTCGAAACGGAGGATTCGGAAGTACAACAAAATAGTAAGCTGGTGGTGCTGGGTTAAAATGAATATTTGACACTTGTTTGTATGGATTGAAAAAGCAGGCTGTTATGCGGAAAATAAAAAGATGCGTAACAGCTTGCTTTCTTATTGTGTGAAAATGCTTTCCGATTGTGAAAATATTAGTTTTTACTTGTTTTCAAATAACTTCTTCCGGTAATCGTATGATTAAAGATAAGGAAACATGCAACAATGATACAGCCGATTATAAATCCTGGAATATTAAAGCAGGCTGTCATGATCAAAAGAATCAGTCGCATGAATTTTAATGCATAACCGAGTTCGTAATTGGGCTGTGTATAGTCAGCAACAGCGACAAAGGCCATATATAACATTACTTCCGAATTAAACCAGCCGGATTGCACAGAAAATTCACCCATTACAATACCGGCGATCACACTAAGCGGAGTGCTGAGCATGCTCGGTGTATTGAGTGCTGCAAGACGCAAACCATCGATGGACAGTTCAAGAATAAGGAACTGATAGATCAATGCAATATTTACTGTGTCCTGTACAACAACAAAAGAAAAGATATCCGGAAGCAGTTCCAGATTTTGCATGAACAATAAAAATATCGGAGTTAGAAATACGGTTCCGAGAGAAATCAAGGCTCGTGAAAATTTAAGATAGATACCTGTGATTTTGGGAAAATAGTAATCGTTTGCTTCTTCCACCATGTCGAATACGGATGTCGGTAAAATCATGGCGGAAGGAGAGTTGTCTACCAGAATAACGACTTTTCCTTCTAAAATACAGGCTGCTGCAGTATCCGGACGTTCCGAAAACTTAAATTTTGGAAACGGATTGAACCATTTTCGTTTAAACATTGCTTCTGCAAGACTTTGCTGATTCATTCGCAAATCATCAACTTGTAAATTCTGGATGATATTTTTGATTTCTTGAAGAAGTGGTTGATTTACCCTGTCTTTCATATAACAGATAGCAATGTCGGTACGGGAAGTCTGTCCCCCTTCGGCAATTTCCATGACAAGATGTGGATCTCGGATGCGTCTGCGAATAAGAGCGGTGTTAAATACAATCGTCTCTACAAATCCATCTCTGGAACCGCGAAGCGACTTGTCCTTTTCCGGCTCGTCAACACTTCTGGCGGGATAGGTTCGGCAATCGATCGCAAAACATAATGCATATCCTTCTATAAATAAGCAAGTCATGCCAGATAAAACATTTCGAATAATTTCGTCATAGTCTTGTATTACATCTACTTCTACATATGGAATAAAATATTTTGCAAATTCAGTTGCGTCTTCCGGTAGTTCGTCCGGTTTTAGCTTGAATAGCGCGTCTAATATCTTGAGCATGGTTTCATCTTTTGTAAAACCATCAATAAAATAGAAGGCAGCCTGTCGATTGGCAATTACAATATCACGTCGGATGATATCAAAACTTTCATCTATTGGGAGAATTTCATCCATGTGTTGTGTATTGCGAGTAAAGGAGGTGCCTGTCTGACCTTGGATTTTCGTAATCATAATATAAATGCCTCTTTCTTGTTTATTCGGTTTTAGAATCTCCTTATACGGAAGAATTATTCTATGCCTTTACAAATTTTCAATGGTTTGATATACTGGTTATCGCAGAGATTAAAAAAATCAGAAAAAATATTTTAGCTATTGACATTTATGGGAATGTATGATAAATTATTATCTGCATGAGGCAAAAGAAAGAAGAGTTTCCACTCTCACCATAGCACAAATGGGTGACTATCGGTTTGATATTGATGATTTTATCTTGGTAGAGATAATTCTGTTGATTCGAGTGGAAGAAGTTCACTCGATTTTTTGTTTCAGAAAATTGTTTCGCAAACAAACAACCTAAAGGAATTTCATTTGACGGAGGTATACGACAATTAGCGATTTAATGATTAACGAACAGATTAGAGACAGAGAGGTTCGTCTGATTAGTGAAGACGGAGAACAACTGGGAATCATGTCAGCAAGAGAGGCTTTCAAACTTGCTCAGGAAGCAGAGCTTGACCTTGTTAAGATTGCACCGACAGCAAAGCCGCCGGTATGTAAGATTATTGATTACGGAAAATACAAATATGAGCTGACAAGAAAAGAAAAAGAAGCAAAGAAAAAACAGAAGACTGTTGAAGTTAAGGAAGTGCGCTTGTCACCGAATATCGATACAAATGATTTGAATACAAAGGTGAATAATGCGAAGAAATTCATCACAAAAGGAAACAAGGTAAAGGTAACACTTCGTTTCCGCGGAAGAGAGATGGCACATGTACAGCAGAGCAAGCATATTCTTGATGATTTTGCAGCAATGCTTGAAGATGTAGCAACAGTCGAGAAACCGGCAAAGATGGAAGGTCGGAATATGAGCATGGTTTTAACTATAAAACGTTAAAAATAAAAACTTAAGCACAATAAAGGAGGAAATTATCATGCCAAAAATTAAAACAAATAGAGCGGCAGCAAAACGTTTCAAAGCAACAGGAACAGGAAAACTGAAAAGAAATAAAGCTTACAAGAGCCATATCTTAACAAAGAAGACAACTAAGAGAAAAAGAAATCTTAGAAAGTCTACAATCACAGATGCAACAAATGTAAAGAACATGAAGAAAGTTTTACCATATCTGTAAGATTTGAAAGTATTGAAGGAGGATTAAGAAATGGCACGTATTAAAGGCGGAATGAACGCAAAGAAGAAACACAATAGAACATTAAAACTTGCTAAAGGATACAGAGGAGCACGTTCAAAACAGTACAGAGTTGCAAAACAGTCTGTAATGAGAGCTCTTACATCTGCATACGCAGGAAGAAAACAGCGCAAACGTCAGATGAGACAGCTTTGGATCGCTCGTATCAACGCAGCAGCAAGAATGAATGGTCTTTCATACAGCAAATTCATGTATGGACTGAAACTTGCAGGTGTTGAGATGAACAGAAAAATGCTTGCTGAGCTTGCCGTAAATGATAAAGAAGGATTTGCAACACTCGCAGAAGTAGCAAAATCTAAACTTGCTTAATTATAAGACAGAGTAAAAAAGACCGGTTTTATCCGGTCTTTTTTTACTCTGTTTTTAATAGCTGTTCTACAAGTTGATAGACAAGATTTTGATTTTCCTTTCCCAGACGTTCATACGCACGACACAGTTGATAATTTCGTTCCGATAATACATTGTATTCGAGTTGATATTCTTGCGTGTGTCGAGCATCTGAATGGCAAAGTATGTAGTCGATGGAAACATCAAAAAATTCAGATAAATCAATTAAAATATCTGCAGGAAGAGAATTTGCTCCATTTTCAATTCTGCTGATTGTTTGTTGAGAAACATTAAGTTTTGCGGCAAGTTCTTCCTGATGTATATTTCGCTCTTTACGAAGTTCTTTTACACGATTCTGCACAATTCTACACTCCTTCATGTTATACTATCTATTTTATCCAATATTTTCCATTGTGCTATCCGATATATCGGTATAGGAATACTCGGATTCGGGGTATATAGAAAGAAACAAAGATTCTTCTGATACGAATAGAAAAACAAATGTTAAAATGAATCTGGTGATGAAAATGTTGAATAATACAATAGGAAAGAATATAAAACGAGTTCGTGAAATAAATGATCTGAGTCAGGAAGAAGTGGCAGCACAGCTTAATATTCGCAGGCAGACCTTGTCTGCATATGAGACTGGACGAAGCGTTCCTAATATTTATATACTTTTGGAGCTGGCTTCTGTTTTACGTGTCTCGATTGAAGAGTTGACAAGAAATGTAGAATTGTAAAGGTGATTCTTATAGAAGAAATCTATGTATGCGGTGATAAAGCTGAACGGATAGGATGGACTTGTAAAGTGTATGTCAAATGATGTATAATAAGGAAGTGTCATACAGATTTCGTATTTATAAAGGGCGTATATGGCAGAAAATTATCCGTGAATCTGGTGTGATGCGAAAAGTTTAGGACAGATGAGGAGGCCAAAATAGCATGGAAGAAGTAACATGGTTTTTCGAAAATGAAGACGGCAAGTGTATGGCCAGTGTACAGATGGGAATCGATGACATGAGATATGCCGTTCAATATTTAAAAAATGATGTAGATAACGGAAGATATATTCTTGGATATACAAAAGAAGATGGTACAAAGCGTGTGTTTAAGGGATCGCGTCAGATTGTGAATCATATATCAGAGGAGAAATCAGAAACTTTGGATACAACAACGCAGGAAGATGAAACAACAGATAAGCAGGATGTGGATGAATAGCATGCATGAACCGGGTGGGAGAAGAAGCTCTTGCCCGATTTTTTATATATTAGAAAAGTGTTTTTTTACATATAAAAAACCCGAAAACATCAATCTCTCAATGCTTTCGGGATAAATAAATGCGGAAGATGGGACTTGAACCCACACAAGCGCAATGCTTACAAGATCCTTAGT
>DAVZKO010000044.1:0-21782 GCA_052272205.1 Schaedlerella sp.
AAATACCTGTTGTTACAAGACTCGTTTTTTCCTCCCTTTGAACACCTGCTCGCCAGTTATCCTTCGTTTGTAATACCGATACAACATATAAGAAGGACGGGACTCAATAAATGTCCTGTCCATATCATTATGCTATGAATATATCAGTTGTCAGAGCTCAAGCCTATCCGCAAATACATACAGTTCATAATTAGCAGAACAGAGGAATTATAGCCTTTATAAAGCAATGGATGCTTTATTTGGTGTACCTGTTTTCAGCTATTCAGTACTTGATACAATGAATTTTCATGCACTTTAGCACTTGTCCTGAGGTAACTGTTTAAAGAAAAAGTCCAAAAATCAATGATTTAGGGCTTGAAATTATAGGAGGGAAATCATCACGATTCGGATGATATCCTTTTTCTATACTGTAATGGTGTCATGCCAAACTGTTTCTTAAACGCAGTCTGGAAATGACTCTGGCTAGAGAAACAGAGATAGTTGCTGATTATGCTGATGGATTTGTTGGTGTATTGAAGTAATCTGCGGCTTTCTTCAAGTTTACAGCGGGTGATGAAAGCTGCGATGCTAAATCCAAGTTCTTGCTTAAAATACGTTGAAAAATAAGAACGACTAAAACCAGCGTACTCTGCAACATCCCCAACGGTAAGTGGCTGATTGGTATTCTGTTGAATGAATCGCACTGCCTTTTGCACCGCATCATCAGAGGAAATCGGAGTCTGTGTCTCTTTGACCTTTTCTGTAAATGTATATGGTATTTTGGCCATTAATGCATACAAATCGTCAGCATTGTTGAGCTTTTCTGCAGTTAGAATGAAGTCATCAGAGAGTTTGTAGGCTGTGTCATAATCCAATCCACCATCAATCGCAGCACGTGTAACAAGTGTTGTACTGATAATCAAGTTGTTCTTAATCTGGCGAAGTGCCGTTGGGCCTGTAATTCCGGCATGGATGTCAGAATCATTGACGGATACTGTCTGTAATCCCTCTAAATCTCCGGTTCGCACATAATTCAGCACAAGCTCTTCCAACTCATAAGATTGATTATGAAAGTAATCCTCTTTTTGCTGAAAAGTCTCTTCAACTAGAGTTGAAGTTTTGGTACTTCCTGAACCAGCACGTAAGTCATGAGGCAAAAAGTCATTTGGCGATAACATTTCTTCGTTCAAACAGTAATTGATAAAGATAAGTTTGGTTAAAAGTGAATGCAAAGGAATCTGCGGACTGTTCTGCCAAAACTTGCGAAAACGCTTTTGCTCATCTGCAGGCACCACGTAATCCATATACATTCCGTGCAGCTCGGTGTCTGAGTAAGGAATATTGTTGACAGGACCTAAAACCAGTATGAGATTGGAGCCACAGTCAATATGCACACATCCATAATAAACACCATAATCCGTAGAGCAGTAGGAAATGTGTTCGGAGCAGTCAGTTAGATTTTCCAGGTATTTCTGCGGTGGATAAGTAAGTGCAGTCTGTTTCGGGGCAGTATAGATAAGATTATCATTCTCGTATAAGTATGCCGGAATATTCGATTCGAGATAGAACATTTTAATAAAATTCTGGATTGTATATACGGATTTCATATGGTGCTCCTTTGATATCTTTTAAAACAAATATACAAAAAAACAAATAAAATTGCAATATTTATCAGAGCGTTTCCTGTATGATAAGATAAGAAAAGTACATGATAGGTCGATACATTTGAAATGGAAAAAATGAAACGGATGAAGGCATATAGAATCCTCGCCGAAAACGAAGCAGGAGAATTCAGTACAAAAATGTAATAAATCGTTCATTTATGAAATATTCATACCACTAACAGTGTTAATATAATAACAAATTCATCAATGAATCATGATGACACAAAGGAGGTACAGCATGTACGAAAAACTATTTGAACCTATCAAAATCCGGGGGATGGAGCTGAAAAACAGAATTATCCTTCCTGCAATGGGAACAAAATTCTCAGGAAAGACAAGCTATGTAACGGATCAGCTCATTGATTATCACGTAGCAAGAGTAGAGGGCGGAAGTGGACTGAATATCGTAGAAGTCAGCAGTGTTCATACACCAAGTGCACCGAGAGGATTTTTGTCGCTCTCAGAGGACGAATACGTTCCTGGAATGAAAAAATTAGTGGATGCGATTCACAACGCCGGTGGTAAAGCGGGTGTTCAGCTTTGGCAGGGAAGTCTTTGTGTCGGAATGGACCAGACTGCACAGATTCTTATGGCAAGTGATATGGAAGTGGCACCGGGTATGACGATTCCGGGAATCACTGTAGAGCAGATCAAAGAAGTTGTAGAATGCTATGGAAAAGCAGCAAAACGTGCAGAAGAAGCAGGCTTTGATTGTGTGGAAATTCATGTGGCACATAATTATTTACCACATTCTTTCTTATCAGGCGGAATCAATCATCGTACCGATGAGTACGGCGGATGTTTAGAGAACCGTGCAAAATTCCCATTGGAAATTATTCGTGCTGTTCGAGAAAATATTTCAGTTGATATGCCAGTATTCATGCGAATCGATGCACATGATGACTACCTGGAAGGTGGACTTACAGTTGAAGAAGTCATCACATTTTGTAACTGGGCAAAAGAGGCTGGAGTGGACGTTCTTGACGTCTCTCGTGGAAATGTGATCTCAGCCGGTAATAAGTACGAAGTACCACCAATTGATATTCCAAAGGGATTCAACATTGAGAATGCAGCACGTATCCGCAAAGAAACAGGCATGCTGACAATCGGTGTCGGCAGATTAAATGAGCCTAACATCGCAGAACGTGTTCTGGAAGAAGACAAAGTAGATATGGTTGTTATGGGACGTGCACAGCTTGCAGATGCACAGTTTGTCAATAAAGTAAAAGCCGGACAGACAGATGATATCGATTACTGCGTAGGTTGTGATCAGGGATGTCTGGATGGATTTGCAGATACTGATTGCCCTCACATTACATGTCTTCGTAATCCGGCAGTTGGACGCGAGAAAGAATGTCAGATTACAAAAGCAGAAAAATCAGAGACAGTATTAATCGCAGGTGGTGGTATCGCTGGTTTAGAGGCAGCAATTATCTTAAAACAGCGCGGTCACAATCCAATTCTCTGCGAAGCATCAGACCATCTTGGCGGACAGTTCCTAACAGCAGGTATGGCACCAAGAAAAGAGGAAATGAAAGAAGCAATCGAATCTATGGCTGCAAAGGCAGAAAGACTTGGCGTAGAGATTCGAATGAATACAAAAGTAACACCAGAGTTGATTGCAGAGATGAAACCACACACGGTATTTAACGCAATCGGAGCAGAGCCATTGATTCCAAATATTTCTGGAGCAGATCTTCCGTTCGTAGTGAATTCACACGACGTATTGGATGGAAAAGAGACACCGACAGGAAATGTTGTTGTAATCGGTGGCGGAATGGTCGGCATGGAAGTTGCAGAACATTTGGCTGAAAAAGGATGTAAGGTAACTGATCTTGAGATGCTCAAGGAATTCTGTATGGACATGGGATCTGCAAGAAAAACATGCGTGACAGAAAGTGTATATGCAGCAGGAATCACACCGGTTACAGAGATTACGGTTACTTCAATCGAAGAAGGAAAAGTCATCGGACAGAAGGATGGACAGGAAGTTGTATATCCATGTGATTACGCTGTGATGGCAATCGGATCCAGATCACGTGACGGAAAAGCATTAGAAGAAGCAGCATTGACAAATGGATGCGGCTACATGGTAATCGGTGATGCAGGTATGGCACGTCGTGCAATCAATGCGACAAAAGAAGCAATGGATGCAGCACTGACATTTGATGATCCAAAGGTTCATGCAGATGTAAGCAAACCAAAGAAAGTCGTACTTGTTACAGGTGCAACCGGAATTATGGGACAGGAGACCATGAAACAGCTTCTTTCCAGAAGTAATCGTTTTAAGGTCAGAGCATTGGCAAGAGGCTCCGAGAAAAACCGTGCACTGATGAAAAAATTCGCATGTCCATCACTGGAAGTGATCTGGGGAGATATGGCAGACTATGATACCATAAAACGTGGTGTGGACGGAGCGGACTATGTACTTCATATCGGAGCTATGGTTTCACCGGCAGCAGACCAGTATCCGGAGAAAACATTGTATACGAATATCGGTTCTACATTGAACATCATCAAAGCAATCAAAGAACAGCCAGACCCGGACAAAGTACATTTTGCATATGTCGGAACAGTGGCTATGACAGGTGGCAGAACAGAACCAGTTCACTGGGGACGTGTCGGAGATCCAATCAATCCATCTATTTTCGATTATTATGCTCTTTCAAAAGTATATTCTGAGCTTGCAGTATTCGAATCTGGATTGAAGAATTGGGTATCAATCCGTCAGACAGGACAGCACCCAAGCAATGCAAGTGCAGGGGAAGAACCAATCATCTTCCATCAGGCACCAAACAACGTGTTGGAGTGGAGTACATCCATCGAATCCGGAATCTGCATGGCAAACATTTGTGAAGACTGGGTACCGGAAGAGTTCTGGAGAAAAGGCTATAACCTAAGTAGTGGTGCAGGATACCGTCTTGCAACATGGGAATTGATGGACATCAACTTAGAGGCATTTGGACTTGGGTTAAAGGACTTGTTTGATGCAAATATGTTGGCTCAGTACAATTTCCACGGACATTATTTCAGCGATGGAGATAAACTCGATAAATTGCTTCATTTCCGCTGCATCCCTGGTGAAGTATATTGGGGTGGTGTGCGTGATGAGATGCGCAGAATGGCTGCAAATCCAATGATTCGTGCCATGTTCCCAACAGGCGAACAGATGAAAGCACACAACATGGAAATCGGACATAAGAGAATGGGAACATACTGGATGTTCGAGAATAATGAGGAAGATTGGATTAAAGCATTCTTCGGTTCCAGAGAGAAACAGCAGCAGATTCCAGACTGGGATTCTTATGATTTACATCATCCAAGCGAAGAGGTTACATATTTAAATCACGGTTATGATGAGAGTAAATCTTTGGATGAACTTACATTAGAAGACCTTCAGAAAGCAGCTGAGTACCGTGGAGGTGCATGTCTGGCAGAAGAAGTACCTGATATCTACACACCAATCAAATGGAGATGTGCAGATGGACACGAATTTATGATGTCAGTGAATGCGGTTCTGCAGGGAGGACACTGGTGTCCAGAATGTCTGTCACACGAGTGGAAATATGGTCAGGTTGCCAAAGTGAATCCATTCTATGCACAGGTTTGGTTCCCAATTCACGGTGAAGGCGATGATTACGTGATTCCAATGGAATACAGCGGATATGATATCGCAAATGAATTAAAAGAGAAACTTGGATTATAATAAAACTGGAAAGGATGACAAGCATATGTTAAAGGATAAAGTAGCAATCGTGACAGGCGGTACCCGTGGAATCGGGTACGCCATCGTAAAAAAATATCTGGAAAATGGAGCAAAGGTTGTATTGTTTGGTTCTCGTCAGGAGACAGTAGACAAAGCATTAGCTTCATTAAAGGCAGAAAATGATGCATGGGAAGTGACAGGCGCATGTCCAAATCTGACAGATGCGAAAGAAGTAGCTGCAGAAATCAACCGTGTAAAAGATGCTTATGGAAGAATCGACATTCTTGTAAATAATGCAGGAATCTCTGACAGCACTCCAACATTAAACTGTGATCCAGAGCATTTTGAAAAAGTAATCAAATTGAATGTGAATGCAGTGTTCAATGCAATTCAGCCAGTAACAGGCATCATGAAAGAACAGGGCGGCGGATGTATCATCAGTACAAGCTCTATGGTAAGCAAATATGGACAGCCAGGTGGAGTTGCATATCCATCAAGTAAGTTCGCTGTAAATGGAATGACAACTTCCCTTGCAAGAGAACTTGGACCATATAATATCCGTGTAAATGCAGTTGCACCTGGAATTACAAATACTGATATGGTTGCAGCACTTCCAAAAGAAGTGATTGAACCGATGATTGGAATGATTCCACTCAGAAGAGTAGGAGAACCGGAAGATATCGCAAATGCGTGTCTGTTCCTTGCAAGTGATCTGGCAAGCTATGTGACAGGAGAGATCTTGTCTGTAGATGGAGCAATGATGTCATAAGGGTAAATGAAATAAAAGTATAGTTCCCGAAAAAGGACAGCTCCCGAAAAAATGGGAACTGTCTTTTTTAAGAATTATTCAATATATAGCAGGATTCTCTGATAAGCCGTGACAGGGAATACTGCTTTGTTTTTTACTTCTAAAATCAAGTGTATAGTTCCGGTTTCTGCTGACTCAGGAATCTGAACAGTAATTGATGAATGATTACAATCATCAAGTGTTACAGGGGTGCTGCAAGTACCAGCTTCCTCATAAACAAACCAATGAAAAATTCATAGCGACCACCCCAGCCACCAAAGTCCGGGCGCTCCGGAACGTGAAGTCCATTGGCAATCAATCCCATATAGGAAGGGCTGTCACCTTCCATACAAAAGACCGGGAGTGGATAGTTGTTGCCAAGAGGTCCAACATTATGGATGTCGTCAATTTCACGGTATGGCCACCAATCAGGTGGCTGGATGTCTGTGATGGCTATGTAGCGGACTTTATTTCTTATTTCATTTTAACCATTCTCCTTAGTTTTTGTTTCATAAAAGCTACTCTGATATGATTCTGATAGCCTTTTTTGTCGTGAACAAAAGATTGTGAAATCAAGATGGATAAAGTATAATGATTATAAATTATTTTTCAGGAAAGGATCGAAAGGGTGACATCTATGCAAGATAAAACAAGTACAATCTCAACCAATATACCTTGTGGTCTTTATGTTTTGAAGCATAAAGATTTGGATGTTGCTATGGTTGAAATCAATATTTATTCTGGAAAAATACAATATGTATTAGACGTGTACATTCCAGAAGAATTACCAATTGGATGTAAAGATGATCCAGGCAGGCTGATAGAATGGTGGGAATCAAGAGCAATTCCTGATTCGAGAAGAGGCATTCAGAAGGTGCTTGATGATTTGGACGAGAAGTCTAATTTAACGTTGATGTTGTCAGCATATGGACTTAGCCTTACAGATCACTATTGGATGCAGCCTATCGGGGAAGAACATTGGTGGAAGGACTTGAACTTTTACGAAAATGAGTTTACCGATGAATTAGGAAGTTTGTTAACAGATTCAAAGAATGTGGATGTGGATGCGAATTACTCGAAGTTCTCCCCAGCATCATCGCTAAATGGGGAGATGAAGAAAAAATGGGTAATTGAGAACGGAATTCGTTACCTAATGAAAGTGAACGCAAATGAGTATGGGCAGCAGTCAATCAATGAAGTGATTGCAAGCAAACTACATGAAAGACTTGGCTGGGATAATTATGTTCAATATAGAATTGA
This sequence comes from Schaedlerella sp., assembly GCA_052272205.1. Classification (GTDB taxonomy): domain Bacteria; phylum Bacillota; class Clostridia; order Lachnospirales; family Lachnospiraceae; genus Schaedlerella. Next base: position 7,397 of record DAVZKO010000044.1, read on the forward strand.
TACGGCAATTGTAGATGGAGAAAAAGTCCCGAGTTCTCTATGTCAGCTATTTACGTCAAATGAGTTGGAATTCGTGTCTGCTTATCAATTGATCAAGGATATTAAGATACCAAACGATTCTTCTGAGTTTGAGGAGATCATCCACCAGTCTGTGAAGTACGGAATGGAAGAAGCGGTAGTGCGTGAACAATTGGAATATACGATTTTAACAGATTTTATCTTGAGCAATACAGACAGGCATTATAATAATTTTGGATTTTTGTATCATCCGGTACAACATAAATTGGTTAAGATGGCACCTGTTTTTGATACTGGAAATTCATTGTTTTACAATAAGGAAATCGTACCACAGGGAAACAACCTTCTGAACATAACAGTAAATTCGTTTAAGAAGAAAGAGGTTAACTTACTGGAATATGTATCAAAATCAGATCTTGTGGACATTGGTAAATTAGAGAACTTTCCAGAAGAGGTTTACAATTTACTGACAGACAACACGGATATGCCTGATGAACGTGCGGAGCGTATATCAAGAACAGTTCAGCAAAAATTGGAGTATCTGAGATTATTTCAACAAGGTAAAAAGATTTGGAAAAAAGAAAAGTATTGGTAAGGTGATGATATGAGAGATGGACATGCAGATTCCATTCATAAGAAGAAAATTCCGGTAAAGAAAGCTGGAGATATACTTATGATTGGTGATGATCCGAAGTTGGTTGTGAACCTGAAAAGTCAGAATAATTATATTGAGACAAGAGGTAGAAAAATAGCGTATCATCGGGAAGTTCAGCTGAGCAAAGACTTGCTGGAGGGAAAGAGAAAACAGGTATTTAATACTGCGGTTACGCATTATTACAACCAGGCATGTAGTGTGGTGGAAGGAATGCTGGTGGCAGAAGAATACCGTGCAAAAGCAAATAAAACAGTTCGAGAAATTAAATAAAAAAGAATGGGAGATGTCAAAGTGGCATCTCCCATTCTTTTTTATTTAATTTCTAAATATTCGATGATTACGTACTTACATTTGATGCGATAAGAACTAAAAATTTTGTATTGCTAGTCCTAAGAAATTTGCTGTTTGGATCTTTCTTTTCGATATTCTCCTGGAGTCATACCTGTATAGCGACGAAATACATTTTGAAAATAATTCTGACTGGAATAGGACAAATGCTCTGAAATTTGGGCCAAAGTGAACTTTGTATTTAAAAGCAATCGTTTGGCTTCTTCCATTTTTCTGGCAGCAACATATTCTTTGAATGTCATATGAACTTCTTTAGAAAATGTTTTAGAAAAATATGTTTCTGTCATATTTACGTGCGCTGCGACTTCGTGTAAGGAGAGGCTTTGCTCAATATGACTTTGGATATAGAGCAACGCTTTTCGCAAAGCAGGAGAAATATCATCAGGAATATGCAAATCCTGAATGAGTGTCGCGTATTCCATAGCAATTTCATAGGGGAGGCGAAGCACTTCGTCAGTTGTTGTTGATTTGTCCATGTAAGCAAGATACAAATCTAAAATATGTTGTGCCTGACAAAAATCTAATCCTCCACGAACTGCAACTCTTGATGCAACAGCTAAAAATACAATTGTTGAATAACAGATGTTTTTAAAATCATCTTTGATAATTCCTGTATGAATTGTAAATAAATGGTGTTGAACGAACGCGGTAAGTCCTTGTGGATTCACTTCTTTGTAATGAAACTGCAATTGCTGTTACCATCGCAGATGGTTGGTATAAAGGGAAAATAGCACTCGGAAGAGGATGCGAGTATGGAGAAGTCCCAGGTCTGCTATTACAGTTGGAAATCACATATACATCTGGTGAGAAGGATATCATCTGCAGTGATGAAACATGGAAGTTCTCGTTTGATGGACCAATCCGTGTGGCAGATTTGTTCTTGGGAGAAACATTTGATGCCAGAATGCAGGAGGGTGATCCATCTCTGAAAACATATGATGAAATGAATTGGGAACCAGTAATAGCGAAAGCTGCACCGGATGACACAATTGAGGCGCAGGCATACCCACCGGTCCGAATTTTTGAGGAACTTCCTGCAAAGAAAGTATGGACTGCACCAAATGGGGATACACTCGTTGATTTTGGACAGAACCTTGCGGGAATGTTACGTGTAAATATAAATGGAACGAAAGATGAAGTGATTACTTTTGAACATGGAGAAACGCTTGATAAAGATGGGAACTATTTCTATGTGTTTGAAGGAACAAATAAGGAACAGAAGGATACTTACATTTGCAATGGAGAAGAAGAAATCTTTCAACCGAAATTTACCTATCACGGATTCCGATATGTACGCGTAAAAGGTGGAAGTGACTGGTCAAAAGAGCAGTTTACGGCGTTAGCAATCAGTACAGAAAATCCAGTTACCGGAACATTTTCTTGTTCGGATGAGCAATTGAATCAACTACAACATAATATTTATTGGAGTCAGCATTCTAATAATATTGGAATTCCTACTGATTGTCCAACACGAGAAAAAGCGGGGTGGACAGGAGACGTCGTTGTGTATGGAGCGACGGCACTGTTTAATCAGGAGATGACGGCATTTTATAAAGACTGGTTGAAAAGCATTCGCCTAGAACAGCTTGAGAACGGTCATATTCTTGGAACAGTTCCTCAAATTCAGAACTACGTTCAGCAGGCATATGCAGGCTCATTGGGTTGGGGAGATGTGATATTGACTCTGCCATGGCAACTATATGAGTTGAGTGGAGAAAAGGGAGTTCTTAAAGAAAACTATGAAGCAATGGGAAAATGGATGGCTGCAATGGAACAGGCGGCATATGAACTTCCAAATGCTTATAATATGAATGGATCACAGACAGTCTTCCTGGAACAGATGGATGAAAGACATCGTGATAATCAGTATTATCTGATTAATACAGGATTTCATTTCGGAGACTGGATTATTCCAAGAGTCGTAAATGAACAAGGATTCAGTGATGGACCTGCCTCTGCATTCTTGACAATGAATTATGCCGATACCAGTCTGTTAGCTTATATTTCAGATATGTATACACAGATTTCTGAATTACTTGGATATGAAGAAAATGCTGTGAAATATCGTAATTATTCAAAACGAGTGCGCGAAGCTTTTGATGAGGAGTATGTTACAGATGAATGTCGCCTTGGACAGGAAATGCAGGGAAATTATATTTTGGCATTAAAATATCACATGGTATCATCAGACACTGCTGTAAAATTTGCTGAAAGATTAAATGAATTGATTCAGAAAAATGGATTCCGTCTGGACACAGGATTTATGTCAACTTCACATATATTGGATGTTCTCTGTGATTATGGTTATCAGGATACTGCATGGAAAGTGCTGTTCCAGAAAGATTGTCCATCATGGATTTATGAAATTGAGCATGGAGCAACGACACTTTGGGAAAATTGGGATGCAATCCGTGACGATGGTCAGATGAATGATTGCTCATTCAATCATTATGCGTTTGGATGTGTTGGTGATTTTCTATATCGAAGAGTTCTTGGAATTCAAAATGCAGGTGTTGGATACAACAAGATTTTGCTTGCACCAGAATACGAGTGCCCACTTTCAAAAGTGAAAGGTACATATGAGAGTGTTCACGGAGAAATCCAGCTGTGTTGGGAAAAGAATAGTGAAAGGATTACGATATCCGGAACGATTCCTGCGAACACAAATGCAGTTTTACGCATGCCAAATGGAGAAGAGAAAGAACTTGGAAACGGTACGTTTTCAATCAAATGTTAAGAAGAAAAGAAGTTTCTGCTTGGAAGAAGGAGAGAAGAATGGAAAAAAGGCGATGATATATACAGGAAAACCAATGAAAGATGTGGATGGTAACCCAATTCAAGCACACGGTGCAGGAATGTTTTATGAAAACGGAACCTACTATTGGTATGGTGAAAATGTTCCTGTTTCTTCGGAATGTATACTTACACTTCCTAATGATGAGAAATATGAGTTGGAAAGTGGTGAGCATCACATAAAGTGCAAAATATAAATAAAGTTCATAGTAGAAAAAGCAGTGGAGGTAGTGCATGAAACTATCTACACTGTTTTTTGTGAAATAAAGTATAAATATATAAAATAAAGTACAAAAATATAATACTTTGCAATCGATTAAGGGTAGAATTACCTCATCAAGTAACAAAGCAACACAAATGGAGGAACAACCATGAATCAGAACGAAATCAAAAATCTGATCTCTCAGATGACCTTAGAAGAGAAAGCAGGCATGTGCTCGGGTGCAGACTTCTGGCATCTGAAAGGTGTGGAGCGTCTTGGCATTCCATCCGTTATGGTGACAGACGGACCGCACGGACTACGTAAACAGGCTGGTGAGGCTGACCATCTGGGAATCAACGAAAGTATTCAGGCAGTTTGCTTCCCGGCAGGATGTGCAACGGCATCGAGTTTTGACCGTTCTCTTGTGAGAAAACTGGGAGAGACAATCGGTGAAGAGTGTCAGGCTGAAAATGTCAGCACAATTCTCGGACCTGCGATGAACATCAAACGTTCACCACTCTGTGGAAGAAACTTTGAATACTATTCAGAGGATCCATACCTTTCGACTGAGATTGCAACAGCAATGGTCGAAGGTGTACAGAGTAAGAATGTAGGAACGAGTGTGAAGCATTTCCTTGCGAACAATCAGGAAAAACGTCGTATGACAAACTCATCGGAAATGGATGAGAGAACACTTCGCGAAATCTATCTGGCATCATTCGAGGGAGCAATTAAAAACGCAAAGCCTTGGACGGTCATGAACTCTTACAATCGTATCAATGGTACATTCGTAGGAGACAGCAGAGAATATCTGACAGATATTCTTCGAACAGAATGGGGCTTTGACGGATATGTGATGTCAGACTGGGGCGCAGTCAATGACAGAGTAGAGGCGTTGAAAGCCGGATTAGATCTGGAGATGCCTTCTTCAAATGGAATCAACGATGCACAGATTGTGAAAGCTGTGCAGGAAGGAACACTCGAGGAAACAGTTGTAGATCAGACATGCGAACGAATCTTAAACATCATTTTCCGCTTTACAGAAAACAGAGATGAGAATGCAACATTGGATCTTCAGAGAGATCATGCAATTGCAGCTGCCGTCGAAGAAGAGTGTATGGTATTATTAAAGAATGAAAATGACATTCTTCCACTGAAGAATGATATGAAAATCGCATTCATCGGGAAATATGCGGAAACTCCAAGATATCAGGGCGGGGGAAGCTCTCATATCAATAGCTGGAAAGTAGAATCTGCAGTAGAAGCAGTCAAAGGAATCGCAGATGTCACATTTGCAAAAGGATATGATGACGCAGAAGATAAAGTGGATGATGAATTACAGGCACATGCAGTGAAAGTTGCATCAGAAGCTGATGTCGTAGTCATCTTTGCCGGACTTCCGGACAATTTCGAGTCAGAAGGATACGATAGAAAACACTTGAATCTTCCAGATTGTCAGAATCGATTGATTGAGGAAGTATTAGAAGTTCAGAAGAACGTGATTGTTGTATTACACAACGGTTCACCAGTTCTGATGCCATGGAAAGACAAAGTAAAAGGTATCTTGGAAGCGTACCTTGGCGGACAGGGCGTTGGGAAAGCGACTGTAAATGTCCTTTTTGGAAATGCAAATCCGAGTGGAAGATTAGCGGAGACATTCCCACTTCGATTAGAAGATACACCATGCTATCTTACCTATGGAAAAGGAAATATTGATAAAGCTATCTATCAGGAAGGTGTGTTTGTCGGATATCGCTACTATACTTCAAGAGAACAAGAAGTACTCTTCCCATTCGGATATGGACTTTCTTATACAACATTTGAATACAGCAATTTGAAATTAGACAAATCCGAGATGAGAGATGATGAGACGATTACCGTTTCAGTCAATGTGAAGAACACAGGAAATGTAGTCGGTAAGGAAGTTGTTCAGCTCTATGTGGCACCAAAAGGAAACGATGTGATTCGCCCAGTCAGAGAACTGAGAGGATTCGATAAGATTTCCTTAGAACCAGGTGAAGAAAAGACAGTAACATTTACACTTGAAAAACGAGCATTTGCTTACTGGAATGAAGAGATTCATGATTGGTATGTAGCAGATGGTACTTATCAGATTCAGATGGGCAAACATGCTGCAGAGATGATTTTAAGTGACAATGTGATTGTACATAGTACAGCAGTTATCCCGAAAGTGTACACGATGAATACATGTTTGGGAGAACTGATGAGAGACCCACATGCACAGGCAGTGATGGGACCGTTTATGGAAGGTATGGCGCAGAACACAGGTGCAGAAGATATGCAAAAAGCACAGGAAGAAGATTCGTCAGGAGCAGTTAATCAGGAAATGATGGCGGCAATGATGGAGGATATGCCACTTCGCCAGATGTTAAGTTTCATACCGGGAATGCAGCGGGAAATGATTGAACAGTTACTTGCAGCATTGAATGCATAGGAAAATGGAAAGAGAGGAACAAACATGAGTAAACAGAAAAAAGTTTTAGGATTGGACTCTATGGGGGTACAGAAGTCCATGCGTACCTTCGATTATTTCGGAGATGGTCTGGGACAGCTTCCGCTGAATATTATGAGCGGACTTGTCGGACAGCTGACTTACTTCTACACAGAGAAAGTCGGAATGGCAGCGGGTGCAGTTGCAACCATGTTGTTGATTGCAAAGATTATGGATGCATTTTCAGATCTTGTAATGGGTAAAATTATGGATCGCGGAAAATCACCAAAAGGAAAATGTCGTCCTTGGTTTTTAAGAATGATGATTCCGTCATTTGCCATCATTATTATGATGTTCACAGTGCCGAAAGTGAATAGTGGATTACAGTTGGCATATGTATTGATTACAAATATTTTGATTTCAGCAGTTATTTACACAGCAGTTGCAATTCCTTACGGTGCAATCATGGCAATCCGTACAGAGAGTTCAGAAGAACGTGCGAAAATGGGTGTATTCCGTGCAGCATTCGGTTATATCGCTGGTATGATTATTGCAATTTGTATCATTCCAATTACAAATATGCTTGGTGGAGATCAGGCAGCATGGATTAAAATTGCAGTTGTATTTGCAATTGTAAGTGCACTTTCTCTGCTGTTACTGTATAAAACATCAAGAGAAACAAAAGGTTCTGAGACAGCAGAAGCGGAAGAGAAAAACGAAGCAGATCAGGATGTTCCTTTGAAAGAAGGCATCAAGCTTTTGTTCCAGAATAAATATTGGGTCATTATGTTAGTAGCAAATGTGTTCCTGAACATTTCCTATGGTTTATCCGGATCAGGCGGAACATACTACGCAAAATATGTGTTAGGTAATGATAATTTAGTTGGTATTATGGGTGCAGTTGGTCTGATTCCAACATTTGTAGGATTTATTGCTGCAGGTCCAATGGCTAAAAAACTTGGTATGGCAAAAACTTGTGTTGTGAGCTGTGTAATCGGAATCGTAGCAAACGCAGTTCGTGTATTTATGCCGTATAGTTTCATGGCATGTATCATTTGCGGATGCTTTGGTACATTTGCAAATATTCCAATGATGTGTCTGACAGGAGCTATGGTTAACAACTGTGTAGAGTACAACGAGTGGAAATTCGGAAAACGTATGGTTGGTATGAGCAACAGTGCTTCTTCCTTTGGCTCCAAAGTAGGTAGCGCACTTGGTGGATCCTTGATCGGATGGCTGCTTGCACTTGGCGGATATTCAGCAGCATTAGCTGTTCAGCCACAGAGCGCAATTTATGCAATCTTTGCATTTAGTATTTATGTACCATTGGTACTTTACATTGCAATGTTCATTTTGTTCAGAAAATATGATCTTGAGAAGATTTATCCACAGATCGTAGCTGAAGTTCAGGAAAGAAGAAAAGCAGCAAAGAATAAATAATGGAAAATGATTGAGCAGGGGTGGAGGTTTCCCACTCCTGTATGTGATTTCAGAGAAAGTGGAGATTGATTATGGTAAGATACAAAGCAAGTTTGAGTAATGAAGTGACAGAATTAGAAAAGAAAAATAAACAGGTCGCATATGAAGCTGCTGCCGAATCCATCGTGCTCCTGGAAAATGATGGAACTCTGCCGATCACTGCCGGAAAGGTTGCCCTTTACGGTAGCGGAGCAGCCATGACAATCAAAGGCGGCACCGGAAGCGGTGAGGTGAATGAACGCCACAGTATCGGAATCGAAGAAGGCTTGGAAAATGCGGGATTTACGGTGACAACAAAATCGTGGCTGGAAGACTGGCGCACCACATATGAGATTGGAAAGAAGCAGCACAGCAAAGGATTCTTAAAGAAAATGCTATCTGGGGATTCCTCGGATATGATCAATATCATGGCGAATCCGTATCGAATGCCGACCGGGAGAAATATTACAGACAAAGATGTGAAAGACAGCGATACCGATACATGCATCTATGTTGTCTCCAGACAGGCAGGAGAATGTGCTGACCGCGAACTGGAACAGTTTGACTATCAGTTCAAGGAGCAGGAAAAAGAAAACATCTTGAAAGCAGTAGAATCTTATAAAAAGGTAATTCTTGTGATCAATGTCGGAAGTTCTATGGATCTGTCTGTATTAGAAGAGGTTCCGGGCATCAATGCGGTTCTGTTCTATTGTCAGCAGGGAATGGAAGGCGGTCGCGCATTTGCGGACATCCTCACCGGAAAGGTGAATCCGTCCGGTGCGTTGAGTGATACATGGTACCGGAACTATGAAGATATTCCGTTTGCAAATGAGTTCGCAGCAATGGACAGGAAACCACTGACAGCAAACTATAAAGAAGGAATCTATGTCGGTTATCGTTATTGTGATGCATTCGAAGTGAACGTACGCTACCCATTTGGATATGGTCTGAGCTACACGACATTTGCATATACCTATGAAAATGCGCAGATACAGGGAAATCTCGGATTAGCAGAAATCAGAGTGGAAAACACAGGAAATTGTGCCGGTAAAAAGATGGTTCAGCTTTATGCATTCTGTCCGCAGACAGGTATGAAGAAGGAACAGAAACGTCTGATCGGATTCGGAAAGACAGCATTGATCGCACCGGGAGAATCTGAAATCATTAAGATCACATTTGATGCACACAGTCTGGCATCCTATGAGGAAGAAAAGGCTGCTTATGTACTGGAAGCAGGTACCTATTGTCTGGCATACGCGGGCAATGCAAACGCACCGATTCCATGTGTGGCGATCAAGCTGGATGAGACCGTCTGTCTGGAGCAGTGCGAACACATCTGCCTGCCAACGAAGAAAATCGAAGAACTCTCTGCACAGGCACCTGAGCTGACAGTGAATACAGAAGGACTCCCTGTACTTACGTGGAAATCTGCTGATATTGAAACGGTAACCTATGACTATAACAAGCTGGAAGAGGTTGCTTGCAAACAGGCGGATCAATGGATGGAAAATCTGACAGAAGATGAGATGATCGAACTGCTCTCTGGTACCGGATATGTAGGATCCAAACCGTATTTGGAAGTGCCGGGATCTGCTGCCTATACGAAAGCATTTCCGGAAAAAGGCATCTGTAGCACATCACTCTGCGACGGTCCGGCAGGTGTTCGTCTTCAGAGAGTATCTGCACTGACAAAGAAGGGCACCATCAAACCGATGGAAATGATGATGGACTTCATGAATAATCTTCCGGGATTCGTGAAGAAGATGATGACAGGAAATCCGAAGAAGGATACGATGATTTATCAGAATGCAACTGCATTTCCTGTGGGAACGGCACTGGCACAGACCTGGAATCAGGAACTGATCGAGAAGGTGGGCAATGCAGTCGGTGACGAGATGGAAACATATGGAGTTACGTTCTGGCTGGCTCCGGGTATGAATATTCATCGCAATCCTTTATGCGGACGGAACTATGAATATTACAGTGAAGATCCAGTCTTAAGTGGAAAGATGGCTGCTGCCATGTCGCGAGGGGTACAGTCTCATGAAGGTTGTTACGTTACGATCAAGCATTATGCAGCGAACAATCAGGAGACACAGCGAAATAAAATGTCCAGTAACATGGATGAACGGACATTGCGTGAGATTTATCTGGAAGGCTTTCGGATTGCAGTGCGTGAAGGTGGTGCAAAAGCGGTGATGACGAGTTATAATAAGTTAAATGGAGTCTATACACCGAACAGCTATGACCTTTGTACAAAAGCACTGCGTCAGGAGTGGGGATTTGAAGGTGTTGTAATGACAGACTGGATGTCCACGGATAAGGGGCTCGGTGATCGTGTGGGTGCATATCTTGCAGGAAATGATCTGATCATGCCGGGTGGAAACGGATGTGTGAAGGATGTGAAGAAATCCTATCAGGAAGGGAAACTTCCGGAGGATGTGGTTCGCCAATGCTGCCGTAGGCTGCTTGTATTGGTAGCAGAGAGTAAACCGCAAAAAGAATATTTTTCATAAAAGCAAATTAAATAAGAAGGAGATTCCTATGAGAATATACGATTTAAGAACCGAATACAGAATCAATCCGATCGGATTGGATACGAAAAAGCCAAGATTTTCCTGGAAAATGGAGAATGATCAGAAGGATACGATGCAGACAAAATATCACATTGTTGTAACGAATGGCGCAGCAGTTGTCTGGGACTGTACAAAAGACAGCGATGAATCTGTGCTGATTCCTTATGCAGGAGAGGAACTGTTGCCGGAAACAGAATATCATGTCAACATTGAGGTAGAAGACAATCACGGAAATACCGCTGCAGGAGAAATGACATTCGAGACCGGAATCTTTGCAGGAACAGATTTCCAGGCAGAGATGATCACTCACGATTTGCCGGAAAGCGAGATTGGTGCACCGGTTCCTGTATTTGTAAAGACATTTGCATTGGAAAAAGAAATTGCAAAAGCAAGAATCTACGCAACAGCTCAGGGCGTCTATGAACTGGAATTAAATGGAAACCGTGTTGGCAATTACCGCATGGCTCCGGGATGGACAAGCTATCATCACAGACTGCAGTATCAGGTGTTTGATGTAACAGAGATGCTGAAAGAAAACAACACAATCGAAATGACAGTGGCAAATGGCTGGTATAGAGGACATTTTGGTTTCATGCTTCAGACGAATATCTATGGTGATCAGGTAGGTGCATTTGCAGAACTTCATGTGACTTATGCAGACGGCACAACAGAAACAATCGGAACTGACGAAAGTTGGAGCGTAAAGACAGACGAGATTCAGTACAGTGATATTTACATGGGAGAAACCATTGACACAGATGCACCGGAAGTAATCAAAGGGACTGCTTCGGTAAAAGAGTTCGACAAGTCCATTCTGACAGCACAGGAAAATGAACCGGTTCGGATTACGGACAGACTCCCTGCAAAAGAAATCATCGTCACACCAAAGGGAGAGAAGCTGGTTGATTTTGGTCAGAACATTACCGGTGTAGCAGAAGTCAAAATCAAGGGGACAAAAGGACAGAAAATTATCATCCGTCACGCAGAGGTTCTGGACAAAGACGGAAACTTCTATCCGGAGACACTGCGCCAGGCAAAATCAATCGATACATACATTTGCAACGGAGAAGAGCAGACATTCCTTCCACATTTTACATTCCATGGATTCCGTTATATCTGCGTAGAGGGAATCGAAGATATGGAATTAGGAATGTTCACTGCATGTGCAATGCACTCTGACATGGAGAAGATCGGTGATTTCAGAAGCTCGAACAAGAAAGTGAATCAGCTGCAGAGCAACATCGACTGGGGCGAGGTCGATAACTTCCTGGATATTCCGACAGACTGCCCGCAGAGAGATGAACGTCTCGGCTGGATGGGAGATGCCCAGATCTTCTCATGGACAGCAGCATTCAACCGTAATACAGCATTGTTCTTCACAAAATGGATGCGGGATATTGCGGCGGAATCTTCTTTGGAAAAAGGAGTGCCTCATGTCGTTCCGGATATCTTGAACAGTTACAGCTCTTCTGCATGGAGTGATGCGGCAGTGATCATTCCTTGGGTTGTATACCAGATGTACGGAGACAAAGGAATTCTGGAAGAAAGCTGGAAATGCATGCATGAATGGGTAGATTACATCACGAATAATTGTGGTGAGAACGGCTTGTGGCAGAGTGGATACCAGTACGGTGACTGGCTTGCACTGGATAAAGAAGAGAGTGCAGACAGAACCGGTGCAACAGATAAATATATGATTGCAAATGCGTATTATCTGTATGTGACAGATCTGGTAAAACAGACGGCAGAAGCGCTCGGCAAAGCAGCGGATGCTAAGAAATACAGTGCGTTATATGACGCAACATTAGAAGCCTTCCGTGCAGAGTATTATACTTCAACCGGAAGAATTGTAAGTGAGACGCAGACGGGAGCAATTTTGTCACTGTATTTTAATCTTGCGAGAGAAAAGGACAGACCTCGTATCTTACAGACACTGCTTACAAATATTGAGAACCACAAGAATCATCTGGCAACCGGATTTGTCGGAACCCCATATATTTGTCATGCATTGTCCGAAAATGGCGCCCATGAAATGGCTTCAACATTATTTATGAAAGAGGATTATCCATCTTGGTTATATTCTGTCAACATGGGTGCTACAACAATCTGGGAGAGATGGGATTCCATCAAGCCGGACGGTACATTTGATGAATCCGGAATGAACTCCTTAAATCACTATGCAAATGGCTCGGTTGGAGACTGGATGTATCGCAAGGTTGCAGGCCTTAGCCAGCTAGAGCCTGGATATAAGAAATTCAAAGTTCAGCCGATGTTCGTTAAAGGAATCGAAGAAGCCGGTGTTGAGTTTGAATCTGTATATGGCAGAATTGAGAGTAAATGGAGCTGCAAAGATGGCAGGATTCGCGTGAAGGTAGCAGTACCTGCGAACACAACAGCAGTGATTTACCTTCCGGAAAAAGAGGATGTCATTGAAGTAGGCTCTGGAGTTTATGAATATGAGTACGCAACAGAGACAAACTTGAGCTATGAGCGTTTCAGCATGGACAGCACACTTGCGGACATCGTTGCACAGCCATTAGCAGTGGAAATGTTTAATCAGTTCGCACCGGGTATGCTCGAAGGTCCGATGATTCAGTTCGCGATGCAGATGACATTGGCAGAGATGCTCGGAGCTGCACCGGAGGCAAAACCGATGTATGAAGCGGTAGTGAATGCTTTGAATGAGCAGGAGAGAAAGAATGGAGAAGTGCTTCCAGAGGTTGCAATGTGGCCGGAGTTGGCGAAATAGTGGCTGGAGATATATTTGTCTTTAAAGACGTAGCATCCTTCACTTTGGGCGGTTAGGGATGCTATTTTTATTTCGCAAATGTTTTCATCCCGGAAACAATCATATTACTGGATAGCAGAGCCGTTTCTTCCGCGGATTTATCACAATAAAAATTGATTTTGAAAAGTAGATAGAGGAGAAGGTACTGGATATGAGAAAATTTGGACAAAAGAGGGAAAAATTTTTGGCCTGACAAACAGGAAGGAATGCTACTTCCATATTCTGAATTCAAACAAACTATTCATGATAATATTTTGTCTTGTAGAAAGTGTGAAACAATTTGTGGTGATTGTGAATGGAACGAAATTTGTTACATAAATGAAAGCAAAAATAAAAAGCTAATATGTTGGATTAATGAAGAAGATAAAATATTGTCTTTCCACCAAGAAGAAGGATTTGTGCAAAATGAATTTACAGACAGAGACGAGCTTCGATGTTTCTTGCTGGCAGTGTCTGGAATATATAGGATACAGTAATAAGAACTGTAAAGTTATATATGAATCCGCTATATAAGCTCTTTATTTTATCTGGCAAACTCGGCTTAAAAAATCATATTCTACCTTCGAGGGGTATGCTTTTCTTCTCAAATAGAGTACGATTAATATAAGAAGGAAGTGCGATGGATGGATCTTATCAAAATCGGAAAATACATTGCAGGCAAGCGAAAGTTCCTGGGAATGACACAAAAGCAACTGGCAGAAAAATTAGGTATGAGTGATAAGTCTGTTTCTAAATGGGAGCGAGGAGTTTGCCTTCCGGATGTATCTGTTTATAAAGAACTTTGTTCGATTCTTGGTATTAGCCTCAACGAGTTTCTGGCAGGAGAAGATATAGCCCAAGAGAACATGATTCAGAAGTCAGAAACGCGGTCGCGGCGGCGTTTGAGCAGCTTTCCTATAAAGAGCAATGGTATCTGGAGAAGCGGAACGCCATCTGCATGACCTGCGGGCGCGTCAGCCCCTTGTCCGCACAGTCCACCTTTGAAGATTTAGCGGTGGATTTTGAAGGAACGACAGCCAGTGGCGCGGAGCGATTCTGCTGAAATCCGTGACCGTGCCGTTTTGGAAAGGCAGGGCATAATTACCCGCAGAGCATG
>DAVZKO010000045.1:0-21507 GCA_052272205.1 Schaedlerella sp.
TATACATACCTTTGGCGGTGTACAATTGCCACTTCGTGTCAGATTCTCCGCAATCTGTGGAATAATCATATTCGCCTTGTATACCTGTACCGTATCTCCAACTCCAAGCTGCAGTTCTTCCATGATACTTACGTTGTGAACGCTGGCTCTGCTCACCGTTGTGCCTTCCAGCTCTACGGGATCAAAAATTGCCACCGGATTGATCAGGCCGGTTCTGGATGGACTCCATTCGATTTCGCGAAGTGTCGTCTCACGAATCTCGTCTGCCCATTTAAAAGCAAAGGAATCACGCGGGAATTTCGCCGTCGTTCCAAGCGACTGTCCGTATGCGATATCATCGTACACAAGTACCAAACCATCGGATGGAAAATCATTTTCCACAATCTTTGCAGCAAACCATTGCACCTCTTCCTCGATTGTAGATGCATCGACCGGATGATGTTCCACTACTTCAAATCCCTGCTCTGTCAGCCAGTCCATCTGCTTCATTCTGGAATTCTGAAAATCTACATTTTCTGCTTTTACCAACGTAAATGCGAAGAATTTCACATTTCTCTTCGCTGTAATTTCATTATTCAACTGACGTACCGAACCGCTGCACAGATTTCTTGGATTCTTATACCTGGCATCCACATCTTCAATTTGTTCATTGATCCGTTCAAAATCATGATATCCGATAATCGCCTCACCACGCAGGATCAATTCGCCTTTATAAGGAATGTGAAGCGGTACATTTTTAAACACTTTCGCATTGTTGGTAATGACCTCTCCCACTTCTCCGTTTCCTCGTGTGACTGCTTTTTCAAGTTCTCCGTTACGATAAGTCAAAACGATGGTAAGCCCGTCCATCTTCCATGATATCATTGCCTTCTGATCACCCAGAAATTCTTTCAATCTCGATACTTCCTTTGTCTTGTCCAGAGAAAGCATCGGCTTTTCATGGCGTTCTTTCGGAAGCTCACTTAACACTTCATATCCAACATGAATTGTGGGACTGGAAGCAAGCGTCATTCCTAACTCCTGCTCCAGTCCCAACAATTCATCGTACAGTTTATCGTACTCGAAGTTGCTCATGATCTCTCTGTCTTCCTGCTCATAAGCACGACGAGCCTGATTCAAAATTTCCACAAGTTGCAGCATACGCTGTTTCTTATCTTCCATTATTTTTCCTCTCTTCGCTATACGATTTTATTCCCAACGCACGGCGTCGTTGGAAGAGTCTTTGATCAACTCATGTAATTCATTCAATTCTGCATCGGTCAGTTTGCGATATGCTCCGTCTTTCAGACCATTCAACTCGATATTCATCACTCGTGTACGGAACAAATCTCTCACCTGATATCCCAGTTCCTCACACATGCGTCGAATCTGACGATTCAGTCCTTGTGTCAAAATGATGGTAAATGTATATTTTCCAATCTTAGTCACCTTACAAGGACGCGTTACCGTGTCCAGAATTGCAACCCCTTCTGACATCTGCCTGATAAATTCCGGTGTAATCTCTTTGTCCACCGTTACTTTATATTCTTTCTCATGCTGATTGCCGGCACGCATCATCTTGTTGATGATGTCTCCATTATTCGTCATCAATAGCAATCCATGTGAATCCTTATCCAGTCTTCCGATATACGTCACTCGAATCGGATAATTCAAGAAACGCACGATACTGTTGCGCTCCCTTCTCTCTTCCGTACAGACGATTCCAACCGGTTTATTTACCGCCAGAACTACCATCTCATCCATCTTCGAGACTACTTTCTTACCGACTTTGACAACCTGCCCCGGAAGCACCTTCATTCCCATGGATGCCGGTTTGCCGTCCACAGTTACCACTCCGCTTTCAATCAGCTTGTCCGCATTTCTTCTCGAACATACACCAGCTTCGCTCAAATATTTATTCAATCGAACCGGTTCGTTCTTCTGCTGAAATTCTTTCTTAATCTGGTTACTCACTTGCTTCTACTCCTAACATTCCGCTGATGTTATTATCCTGGAAAAATGTATTGCCACTGTATAAGAATAAGGCATCTGTAATTCGATAAGTATCCATAATATCCTGAATCGTTCCGCTATAATATCTTGGGTCAACGACTACGATTTCTCTGAAGTACGGTGTCAAAAACGGAATGAAACTATTTGCAAATGAATCTTTCACGATCAGAAGTCTTCTGCTTTCTTCTGATACAGTCTTAATATCAATGACCGATGTATTACCGCCTAAGAATACGGCGTACTGGTCACGTGTTTTCAATTTGGAAGAATCATACAAAGATGCCGTTTTCTTCTGCTCATCCACATAACTTACGATCAAATCCGAATCTGCATCTTTCGGCACATAGATATCAATCTGCTCTTTCTCATTCAGTCTGCATCCTGCCTTTGCGGATAATGTCCCGTTAAATGTTGTCGATACCGGATAGGACACAAAATTGCTCGCCGCATCAGAACTGATATTTAACTGTTCTGCCGCCTCGCTAAATGCATAAAATGCACCAAGGCTCGTCCAATGATGATCCGTTTTGTAATAAATCTTCTCATCCGTGTGCTTTTTCAATGCAGTTGTGACATCAATCCACGTAATTGTCTCACCAAGCTCTCGTTTTACCTGTGACATCATACGGTTCTGATCTGCAACTGTTGCCAGTGCCGGAAGACGATTTTTCAAAACATTGGCCGCATCCGGAACGAGCATCATATTTGTGTTGACATCCGAATATGTGCTTGCAAAAGACTTGATTCCCTGAATATTCGCATTCAACTGTTCCTGATTCGGTGTTTCGATATCTTCCATCAGTTGTCCTTTTTTTCCTATCAGAACCCCATTCTCCTCTTTGGCTCCTCCGATTCTGTCCAATGTTGTCTTTAATTTTCTCCATGTGTTTCTTCCGACAAACTGGTCTGACTGGTAGGTCTCAAATTTCTCCATGAAGTCTCCTGAAGTCAAACTTTCCCAAGTCAGTTTCGGTCTTGTTGCCAACATGCGGTTCTCTTCTTCCGACATCTCTTTATTCGGAACAATGATATTTAATACCATGAAAAATACTACACATACAACGAATGCAATTCCTACTGTACGTTCTATTTTCCAATCATTCTTTCTTCTTCGTCTATTATTCTGCATATTTCCACCTAGAATCTAAAATATAAAAATGGGTTATAAGTCTCTGTCACAAGAAATGCGATACAAAGTAAAAACATGATAACATAAACCACACAGGTTGCGATTCCACGTACTTCTTCGCTTTTCCAGCAACCGGTTATCTTTTTCAATAACTGGAATCCTCTCGGTGCCGATGCAAGGATACAGATTACAACCAGAAGCCAGTGTGTCAATATCATAAAGACTCCCTGTGTATCGAAGATTCCCTTCGCACCGATACCAAACATCACCTTCAGATACTTCCATGCATATCCCAATGACGGACTGAAGAAGAATACCCATCCGATTACCACCAGTACAAATGAATAAATATGCTGAATTGCTGCCGGAAGCTGTTCGATGTTCTTGCCCCAGACATATTTTTCCAAAATCAAAAGCACTCCATAGTACAATCCCCAGAACATAAAGTTCCATTGAGCTCCATGCCAGAATCCTGTCAACATCCACACGATCAGCAGATTGAGAATATGGCGTGACGGTGTGCATCGATTCCCACCGAGCGGAATATATACATACTCTCGAAACCACGTACTCAACGACATATGCCATCTTCTCCAGAAGTCTGTAATACTTTTGGAAATGTATGGATAGTTAAAGTTTGGAAGGAATTCGAATCCAAACATCTTACCAAGTCCGATTGCCATATCGGAATATCCACCAAAATCAAAATATATCTGGAACGCATATGCGATTGCTCCAACCCAGGCTGTCAAAGTCGAAAATGTACCTATCTGCATTGCTGCGATCTGTTCATACACAGCACCCATTGTATTCGCTAAAACAACTTTTTTTGATAATCCACGGATAAAATACATTGCACCTGCACCAAACTTTGTCGGGTTGATACTACGTTCTTTCAA
Organism: Schaedlerella sp.; assembly: GCA_052272205.1. GTDB lineage: Bacteria > Bacillota > Clostridia > Lachnospirales > Lachnospiraceae > Schaedlerella. The sequence goes on from DAVZKO010000045.1 coordinate 4,021, forward strand.
TTGTTCTTCAATGTCAATATAACGAACGATGGGTCCTGCAATCAACTGTGGGAACATCGAAATATATAACGCAAAATATAAAATGTTGTTCTGCGGTTTTACTTCTTTTCGATATACATCAATCAGATAAGACATTGCCTGGAATGTATAGAACGAGATTCCAATCGGCAGTGACAACACACGATATGGAATATTAACCGGAAGGACACCATTTATCGTATCCATAAACAAACCATAATATTTGAAAAATCCAAGAATCAATAAATTCAGAACCACTCCGAATATCAGGCTCATCTTCATTGCCCTTGCATCATCCCTCTTTTCATAAATATCCTGCCCGCAAAAATAGTTCAGGATAATCGAAAGAATCATCAGGATAATGTATACCGGTTCTCCCCATGCATAAAAAATCAAACTTGCTACCAACATCACATAGTTCTTCATCTTGAATGGTACAAGATAGTACAACAGTAATGTCAACGGTAAAAATATAAATAAAAATGTAATGCTGCTAAATAGCATATTGTTCTCCCTCCACCTTACAGGCTCTTCGAAAATGCTGACAGATATTCATCTGCTTTCGGAGCTACTGCAAGGAAAATATAATCTCCTCTCACTTTAAGCTGCGCTGAATTCAATAACTGTACCTGTTTAGGTGCATAGCCATCAAAATCATTCTTTCTGCTTGCAAGACGGGCACTGATCGCATCTCGTACCCCCTGCACCTGTCCATCGTTCTTCACTTTGATCATCAAGACTTCTTCCGCAGACATGCTCGATGAAGATGAATAAAATAAAACTCCGTCGTAATCCGCACTGTTCAGTCCATAGTAACGTTTCAAGGCCTGACTGTCCTGCTTGACCAGACTCTCCGTATCTAACGATGCTTCCACACCTTTTGCAACCTCACTGAACTCTTTTGTACTTCCGCTCGCAAAAATCATCATCAAAATAACAAAAATCAGAATTGCTGCGACAGTAATGTATTTGAATAACTCTGTTCTTGTAACTCTTCTCATGATAAAGATACCTCCAACATATGGTCTGCCCATATCGGATAAAATGCCGATACAAAATGGATTCCATCTTCATCGTAATATTCATCCTTGACAAGCTCTGTATTATCTACATAAGCAATCTGTAATTCATCACACATCTTCTGTAATGCCTCATTGTATGCCGCAATATTGGCCAACGCAGGTTTCTCCGCAATCGCACGTTCCTGCACTGGGAAAATGGAATTGATAAATATCTTCGTATCCGGAAGGTCTTTCTGGATCTTCTTGATCAACGCCTTATATTCCTCAATAAATGTATCCTTATCTCCCGCTGTGTTAATGACATCGTTCATTCCATACGAAATGAATACGTTCTGTGGATTAATCTCTTTGAGACTCTCACACTGGTCATCCAAATCTGTCAGTGACGCACCAATTTTCGATACCACACTGTTCGCATTCAACACATCATATGCCGTGAATCCCTCTGTAATCGAATCTCCCATCACAACCGTACTCGCATACATCTGCTTCAGACTGATCTCGCCAGCTTTGTACGCTGCTTCTCTTTCTTTTGCCTCTACACGTTCAATCTTTGTCTCGATCGAAGCAACATCTTTCTTCTCATTCGTCTCTATAATCTTGATGCCTTCACTCGTCTCTGCTTTGCTACGTCCACTTGAAACGCGGACCCCGATTACGACAAGAATTGCTGCCACAACACCCATGGCAGCAATCCTACTATATACCACAATTTTTCTTTTGTTTCTTTTACTTTTCCTATTTTCGTACCTGCTCAATTTTTCCTTTGTACCTTTCTAAATCCATCTGATTTTTAACATATATATTAAAATATTGCCTTGAATCTCTAATCATAATTCTACATATTTAATAATACGTTTTTTACACCCAAAAGTCAACAAGTGTGCTATTATATTTATACTGTATTTTTTGTTCACAAAGAGGGTGAACAGTAACTTTATTTGCGGAGGATTTTATTTATGATTTCTTTAAAATTGACAGAAACCAAAAAGTTTATGTCTCAGCTTCTTTTGTCAGAATTGTTCGACCACTTTCTCCTTATTGAAGGCGATATTGTCACTTTCAATACCTTCCATATTGACGGGTATATCCAAAAAGAGTTTTATGCAGAACTTCCGGCTGAAGAATCTGCCTTTGAGAGCGATTCAACTCCGGGTTCCGGTACGCTTCCGGAATATTCTTACTGGAAACAGGTCCGTGAATACTGTTTTTCCCTTATCAAAGGAAAACGTACTCCACTTAGTTTCAAATTTGTATTCCGCCTCTCTCCTGCCAATATTGCCAAACTGATCGCACAACAGAATCTGGACTTTCAACCGAACAATGTGCAGGGATTATACTTAAACATTCAGTTTAACGAAACCGGTCTTACCTGTATTACCGGAACTTCGTTGCATACGTTTACATTGGATAAGTCGCTTGAGAAAGCGTGGGATGGGATGGTGCAGAGGTTTTTTGCGAAGAGTGGGGTGGCGTTTGAGGTTTCTATTTGATTCACTACCTGAGCCGTTACACAACTTGCGAAAAAATTGATATAAGAAATTCTTACCTCATGGAATCTGAGCAAGAATTCTTATATCAATTTTCCGAAAGGACCGTGTAAGTCGACTAACGTGAATCAAATAGAAATCACCTCACGCAAGCAAAACGAATAGATCACCTTCTCCTTCACTTTCTTCCCAACCAACTGTTCCAGCGCCTTTGCATAATATTCCAACTGTGCATGATACCGCTCGCGCAGTTCTCCGGCACTTTGAACCCGGTCGGTTTTATAATCAAGCAGCACCAATCCATCCTCTTCTTCAAAATATACGTCAATGATTCCCTGTACCAGTATCATTTCTTTTGCCATCTCAGAATATTTTTCGGAGTTCTTATCCAAACCTGTTTCTGTATCTTCCCCATAGATATCCCCAGCATCTATGCCAAGCACAAACGGCTGCTCGCGTTTTAGCAGACCTTTCTTTGCGGTTTCTTTCATTCTTTTTCCGATATCGCTGTTCAGAAAATCTTCGATATCCTTTACTCGAACACAGGAAAGCATTTCTTTTGTCATCTTTTCATCGCATTCCATCTGATGAATCGCAGCTTTCAGTGATGTGGTATCATAGTCTTTCGTAACGTCCAACAATTCCAACACTTTATGATATACACTACCTCTGGAAGCTCCTTTTACTTCTTCCTCTTCCTGTAAGAACTTTGGAAGTAACGGAACCATCTGTGTCTCTGCTATCATTTCTTCGCCACTTTCTTCTTCCAGATAAGCACGTTTTTTTAACTCTGATACCGTAAATTTCAACTTCCATTTCTGCATTTGCTGATATGGGTATTGATAAGAAAACTGCTCTTGCAAATGTTCTTTCAGCTGATCATCATACGCATTTTCCGGATTCCAGTTTTCCAGAATGTCTTTTGCGACCTGCTCTGCCTGTTCTTCTGCACGGTCGATCACCGCCGCATCCCAATAATTCCATACATGGATCTTCACCGGTGCTTCCATGCTTGCCACCACCGGAAGTACCCAGTCGAGATAACTGTGCGCAGATGCCAGTTTTGAAAATGACACTGCATCAACATCCGCTTCATCCGCATATTGCAACACCAGATTCTGTGCATCTTTCAACTGCCCTGTCATGATCAGTTTTTCTTTGGCACGTGTCAACGCAACATAGAGCACTCGGAGTTCTTCTCCCAGACTTTCCAGCATTGTCTGCTGCTGAATCATTTTCTTGAGAAAGGTAGGAATCTTTGTGCGTCTTTCCAGATTAATCTGGTCGATTCCGACGCCAAGTTCCGGGTGAATAATCAAGCTTCCATTTACATCCTGCATATTAAAACGTTTTCCCATCCCGACCACAAACACGATTGGGAATTCCAGACCTTTACTTTTGTGAATCGTCATAATCCGCACTGTATCTGCCTGCTCATCGGTAATATTTGCCTCACCATAATCCACATCATACTTCTTCAATTGTTCTATATAACGCACAAAATTAAACAGACCTTTATAGCTTGTTCCTTCAAATGCACATGCTTTTTCAATCAGCATCTCTAAGTTTGCCTTACGCTGTGCTCCGCCCGGCATTGCAGAGATATACACACCATATCCCGTTTCTTCGAGAATTTTCCACAATAATTCGTGGATGGCTGTGTATGGAACAAGCTCCCGGAAATGTTCGAGCTGCTGATAAAAGCCTTTTAATCTTTCACTTGCTTCTGCTGCCTCATAAAATGTGCAGTTTTCTCTGGAATTGCGAATTTCGGCAAGTTCTTGTGCCGTTAATCCGACAAACGGTGATGTCAACACTGCTGCCAAAGGTACATCCTGTCTCTGGTTATCCAGAAGTTGCAGATAATCCAGAAGGACGCTTACTTCATACGTCTCAAAATATCCTTCCTGACTTCCCGCATAAGCCGGTATCCCTTCTTCTGCCAACACTGCCGCAAACACATCCGCCCAGCCTTTTGCACTTCGCGACAAGATCACAATGTCCCGATATTCTGCCGGACGGTATGTTCCGGTTTCCTTATCTCGAACTTTCGCTTTGCCAACCAGCTCTTTGATTCGTTTTGCAACCATCAGTGCTTCCAGTTGTTTTCCCGTTCCGTCGAGAATCTCTGTTCCTGCTTCGATGTCTCCCGGCATCTCAACTTCAGTCGGATCTAACAACAGCAGTTCCGCCTCATTTTCCGAAGTACCATCTGCACGCACAATTGGTTCATAATCCGCACCAAGATACAATGCTGCCTGATTGTCGTATTCCACACCGCCCAGCTCTTTTCTCATAATCCGTTTGAAAATGTAATTGGTGCTGTCTAACACCTCCGCACGACTTCGGAAGTTTTTGTGCAGATCAATCCGTTGCTTTTCACCATCTTCCAAACTGTAAGTCTCATACTTTTCCATAAAAAGCTCCGGTCTGGAAAGACGGAATCGGTAAATGCTCTGCTTCACATCACCAACCATAAAAACATTATATTTGCCTTTATTCACCGTAGACACGCTCGTCAGAATCGCCTCTTGAATCAAGTTGCTATCCTGATACTCGTCAATCATGACTTCCACAAACTGCTCTTGATATTCCTGTGCAACAATAGACGGAACAAGTTCGCCATCCTTTTCTTCCGTCAAAATCCGCAATGCAAACTGCTCCATATCGCTGAAATCAATCAGATTACGCGCTTTCTTTTTCTCCGCAAATGCATCCGCAAACATTTGTACTAAGCCAATAAATGCCTGCATCGTATCATGAGATGCTTCCATATCTTTCAGCATTTCTTCCGGTGCTTCATAAAAATATGCTGCGATCAAATCTTTGATTTGTTTCTTTACCTCGTCACGAAGTTGTTTCACTTTCTCTCTTTTGGCATCGGAAACACTCTCATCTTTCTTTCGGGATAAGACTTTCCATTTTAATGTAGTGAGTTGCTGATACAGCTTTTGATATGCCACCGTGTTTTCCTGCATATCCGCCACATCACGAACCGCTCCCGGCTCTTCGGTCATATTTGATATTACTTCCTGTTCATGCCTTTGCCCTACAATTCCGGACAGCATTGCCATATCCGCTTCCAGCATTTCCGCATACATATATGGTCCATCCGCCTCTTCACAGATTTCCAATGCCTTCTCCAACACACCCAACATATCTTCCACGTACTGACGGGTTCGCTCTATTGCCATCGCAAAGATTGGATATCCACCTTCCTGCTCATTTACCGCATAGTTATCCACACACTGCTGCATCCATTTCTCCGGTTGTGGATAACTTCTGGAATATTCGTATAACTGCAAAATAAATGTTTCCAGTCGTTTATCGGTTCGTCCACTTCCCAACTTCTCCACAAGTTTCAAGAACTCTTCATCTGCTTCTTCATAACAGGATTCCAGCACTTCTTCCAACACATCCTGTTGCAGGAGTTTTAATTCCCCTTCTTCTGCAATCCGAAAGCCCGGATCCAGATCAATCACATGAAAATGTTCCCGGATAACAGACAGACAGAAACTATGAATCGTTGTAATGGACGCACTGTGGATTAAGGTTGCCTGCCGTTGCAAATGTGCATCTTCCGGATGTTCTTCCAATGCTTTCTCGATTGCATTTCGCACACGCTCTTTCATCTCGGCTGCCGCCGCCTCGGTAAATGTTACGATCAGTAGTCTGTCTACATCCACCGGATGTTTCTCATCTGTCAACATCTGTATAATACGCTCTACGAGAACCGCCGTTTTTCCAGAACCTGCTGCCGCAGAGACAAGGATATTACGATTCCGCAAATCGATGACTTTTTGCTGTTCTTCTGTCCATTTTACACCCATTTACTTATCCTCCTGCGCAGCAATATGAATCTTTTCCAATACATCCTCTTTGGAATACTTCTCCAGTTTCCGGTATTCATATCCTTCAATTCTTGTATCAAATCCGCAAATCGCACGATAAGCGCAATAATCACAGCCTGTTGCCCCGCCCATTTCATACGGTGCAGCCTGTACTTCGCCTTCTGCAATTCTTTCCTTTAATTTCTTTTCCAGTTTCTTTGTATAAGAAAGGAATTCCTGGAATTCTTCCGGATACAGGACTTTGGATGTCTTACTCAGTGCACCGCTCTTTGTTCTTCCCACCGGAATATAGTTGGAATTTCCTTCCAGATTGTGTTGCAGATGCTCCATCACGATTTCATCTGCATTTACCAGACCATCCAGACGAAGCTCTTTTAAAATCTTGCCCTCTAAGACTTCATCATCCTCTTCTTTCTCCACAATCGGGTCCTGCATACGATAATAGAAAATTCCTGCCGGAATAATCTCTTTTCCACGATGTTTCTTCTGCTCCACATCCACTGCCGCGTTGAGATAAACCGGCAACTGAATCTGTAAGCCGTGATAAAATGCCGTAATGTCAAACGCTTTCATTCCGGTTTTGTAGTCTGTAACCTTAACATATACACCATTTTCATCTTCACAAGTATCGATTCGGTCAATCTTACCGCTTCCGAAATTAAACTCATACATACTCGGTCGAAAATCACTCTCTGACATCTGTTTGGTCAGCGCCCACACCGAACGATGGATCAGATTCTTAATTCGTGTAATCGTGTATTCATTTCTCGCAGTACTGTACAATACCGTATTTCCATAATCCAGAATACTTTCTTCCACACTTTCCTGAATGAATTGGTTCCTCATCTCCTCCGACATCACCGTCCAGTCTACCTGCTCTTCATCTGCTTTTCTTGCAAATCGCTCCATCGACTGGTGTGCAATATTTCCCAAATCCATTGCCTCGAACTGATAACGTTCCCGTTCCGCCAGATGCAATCCATATGTCAGGAAATGTGCATAGGCACAGGAAGAAAAGCGTTCCAGCCTTGTCACACTGACACGCTCTGTATTTCCATATAATTCCTGTGCTGTTTCTTTCGTCAACCGCTCCTGCTTCTTCTTATAAAATGCAGCATCCAGTATTCTCTGCAGTACAAGAGGGATATTCTGTTTTTCTTCTATCTCTCCCAACGCCTTCACTTCTGTTCCATCCACTTCGTCTGTGCCTTCGGATTCATCTCGAAGCTTAGCTTTTAATTTTTCCTGTTTAAAATACCAAGAATACAGCTCTTTCCACTCATCACTCAATCCCTGCTGTCGGTTCTGCAGCCCATTCACAAGATACTCCACACCCTGCATCCAGGTCAGTTCACAATCTGACAATGTATTCTCATCTTCTTCGATTACTGCCAGATTCGGATACATCCTTTTGATATCCTGAATCAGATACGCCGGTCGCAGTCCTTTGCCATCTGCAGATGTTTTGGAATAAGACAGATATAACTTGTCCGATGGCTTTGTCAGGTTCATATATAAATAAAACTTCTGCGTATACGTCTTTTCTTTCGCTCCCGGTGAAAGGGAAAGTTTCTCCTCCGCAAACTGTTCTCTGTCTCTATCCGACAACAGTCCTCCCTGACCGAGATTACCCGGAAGAAAGACATCATTTGCCCCGACAAAAAAGAGGACTTTCAAGTGGTTCAGACGGGTACGCTCCATATCCCCGATCACCACCTGGTCCAGACTCGGCGGAATTACGCCCACCTTCGCCTCTTCCAGTCCGGCATCTAAGAGTTCATTATACTCTTTGAGCGAAATATATTCGTCCCCGAGTAGTTCTACGAACTTGTCAAACAACTCCATCACAATTCGATATATCTGCGAATATTCTTTCGCAAGCGCAAGCTCCCCTTCTTCTTGAAAATGTGCTTCCATCTGCTGAACTTTCTCCTGCATCTGCTCCTGTATAAAGAATTCATGCACTGCCACGGTGATTTCTTGGACTGTCTTTTTTCGCTTTTTCAACACTGCTGTCAATGACTCAATCTTCTCTGCGAATCGCTCTCGCAACTGATTCAATGTTTCCAACATATCCGCACTGACAGCCTTGTCTTCCGTCATCATCGCATCTTTCTTTTTCATTTCATAAGTCATGCGAACCCATTTCTCAGACCATTTGCTATAACCACGCAACCCAAGCGCTATGACATAATTCTCCATCCGGTCGACTTCTTCTCTTGTGAATCCGGTCATCCCGGTACGCAAAAAACGAAATACGCTTTCATATGAGAAGTTTTCTTCTTCCATCGCCAACAGACTTCTCACATATTCCACGAACGCATTTAGCAAAATGCTTTTCTTATGATCCATAAAAATCGGAATCTGATATTCCTCGCATGCCTTCTCCAAATGATTCGCATACGCGTTCATGTCACTGACGATCACACCCATTTCCCGATATCGGATGCCCTCTTTTCTTGCAAGTCGTCGTATTTGTGCCGCAACAAAGTTCGATTCCTCTTTCGGATTGCGTGTTACATGCACTGCAATTGCTTCCTGCGCCTCTGTATAATGCCTGTTTTTATATCGGAATAATTGATTTTCAAGAAAGGCCATCGCCGGATTCTCCCGGAAACGATATGGTGTTTTATCATATAAATATACCGGCTCATCGACCGTAATACGCTGTTCTCCCGCAATCTCCATAAGAGAAGTAACCATCTGTTTACTCAGTGCAAATAATTGATACGGATGCTTATAGATAAACGGATCCTCCCGCTTGTCCATCTCTACTGTAATCATTACTTTCTTACATACTTTCAGAAGTTCTCTCAAAAGCTTATTCTGAACCGGTGTAAATCCGGTGTATCCATCGAGAACAACGACGCTGTCCTTTAATATATTTGACTCAGGAACTACATCACTGAGTACATCCAACAACTCTTCTTTTGTAATATATTTGTCTGCCAGATATTCCTCAAAACCTTCATATACCGTACGAATATCCTTTAATTTGTAAGACAGATAACTTTCCTCTCCCAGCGAGTCAATCAATCCATCCAGCTCCTCAAATCCGATACCATACTGTGTAAATTCCGAAATCACCGATTTGACTTCACTGATGTATCCCTGCTTTTTTAAATTACCTCTCAACACTTTCAAATCCGATTCATACTGCCCTGCAATCTTTCGCAGAATCAGATTCTTGCCCTCGTCATCCAGAACACGCTTCGTCTCTCTTCCCATCTCCTCAAATACACGATGGGACAAACGGATAAAACTTAACACATCAATGTTCATGATTCCTTTTCTCGGATGCGCCATGCACAAATCCTTCTGTGTCTGCATGGTAAACTGCTCCGGTACCAGAACGATATAATTGGTATCCGGATGTGCCATTGCTTCCGTAACAACTTGATTATATAAATAGTGCGATTTCCCCGCACCGGAATTTCCGAAAATGAATTGTAGTGACATGTGGTGCCTCCTGAAATAATTGCTGGTTCTATCTTATCATAAGTGGGGGGATTTTGCTATTTGTTCATTAAATAGCAATACGTCCCTGCAAGAAAACATCGTATATGGATTTCTGTTCAGACTCCGTCAGCGGGAAATACTAGAAGGTCAAAATTATTACTAAAAACGTCGCTTAGAAGCCAGCAACTCGGGCTGCGCCGATACACGACTTGCGAAAAATTGCTTTTAGCAAAAATTTACGCTCTTATGTGTCTCCCGCTCATGGAATCTGAGCAGGAATTCTTATATTAATTTTTCGCAAGGACCATATAGCCACTCTAATGAAACCAATAGAAATACACCAGCGCCCCAACACCTCTCCCCAGTGCCATCCCACACACCAATGCCGCAATATACCTTGTTATCTTCAACCTTCTGATAAAAATCGGGAACACATTCAATATCTCTGCCAGCGCCATCGCCCAGCATCCAACGAAGATTCCAATTAACAGACCAACCGGAAGAAGCAGCCACTTGCCATACGGAATCGGAATACGATAAAGATAGACGAGATTTCCTATCATTCCCCCAAGCGCAGTACAGTCTTCATATAAATGTATTTTATCTCCTGTATGCGTTCGATCTGCAAAAACAGATATCACACCAAGTTCTACAATAAATCCAAACAAGCCGCCCGCAACAAGAACTCCTGCACTAAGACCGATGAGTGCCATTAGAATTTGACGTACCCACATCCAGCTCTTCCCCCCTCCTTAATGCATTCTCCACCAGAGTTGTCTGGATATCATTCTCATATGTTCTCATTTGCACCTCCAATGGTGTCGGATCTACAGAGAATTTTTTCTTTCCGAAATGATTAAAGAAAAGTAAAATTCCAATCGATATGCCAACGGAATAACTCAATTCCAATATTGTTGCTCCCTGCGGTTTTACTCCGGTCATCAGTCGATAAATCTGCGAAAACAATTTTCTCACTGATACATCATTATTAAAGGTCATGATTGCAAACGCAGCCCCAACAAAGGTCAGCACTGCTGTAAATGCAGTTTTAATCAGATGGTATGCCATTCCTTTTGTCTTTTGATTTTCATAGGTCACAATAATATCTGTTTCTCCCATATTCTGCACATCTATGTTCGGATACATCCCATGAATCAATTCAATAATTTTTAAAATGGATATCACCTTTCGCTGTCCATTTTTCTCCTGCATTTTCATGACTTTTATCGTTTTTAACTTTGGAGTTACATTAGGATTACTACACTCCATCGATACAATATCTCCTAACGTCACATCCGCCTTGGTGACTTCCACATCCCTATCGCCTTTGACATACAGCGTTTCCTGATTAGCAGCCATCCTGTCCCTCCTGACTGTTCACCAGTGTTCCATCGGATTCGTATCTGTCCATTTTTCCGGCACTGCTGTAATAATAGCAAATCCCTACCACTACCGCAGCCAACACTATGATTGTCAAACATATTCGAATTTTTCTTCTTCCCTCTTCCATATGCTTCATCTCCATTTCATGTACTTTTTTGCATCCTCAGATGCAATCTTTAGTATCTTGATATTCCCGGGAAAATATACATTTCTATTCCCCAATCTTCCTCAAATTTTCCATAATCCGCTTCTCCATCCTGGACACCTGCACCTGTGATATTCCCAGTTCTTTTCCCACTTCCGACTGTGTTCTATCTTGAAAATATCTCATGTAGATCAACGTCCGTTCTTCTTTCTCTAATGTGCCAAGCAATTGTTGCAGCAGCATATGATCCAGTATTTTCTCTTCCTGATGTTCCTTTTCTTCCAATTTGTCCATCAATCGAATTTCATTTCCTTCTTTTTGATGAATCGGTTTGTAAATGGATTCAACCTCATTCCCTGCTTCCAGCGCTTCTACAATTTCTTCTTTTTCAATCTGCATTTCTTCTGAGAGTTCCTCAATCGTCGGTTCTCGTCCCAAACGGTCTATCATCATTTCCCTTGTGCGAAATATTTTATAAGACAGTTCTTTCAATGTACGACTGACTTTAATCATTCCGTCATCTCTCAGAAATCGCTTGATTTCTCCCGATATCATTGGAACTGCATAGGTTGAGAATTTTACATCATAAGATAAGTCAAATTTATCGATGGCCTTCAATAGCCCGATACTTCCGATTTGAAACAGATCTTCATTTTCTATTCCACGTCCATAAAATCGTTTCACAACACACCAGATCAGTCCTACATTTTCCTCTACCAGTTGCTCTCTCGCCGCTTTATCTCCCTCGTGTGATTTCTGAATTAAAGCGATTGTGTGGTCCATGCATTTCTTCCTTTTCCAATTGTTTTTGCCATTGTAACCGTTGTCCCTTTTCCTAATGTAGATTCCACCTCTACGCTATCCATAAAGACTTCCATAAATGAGAATCCCATACCGGAACGATCGGCCTCCGGTTTGGTGGTATACATCGGCAACATTGCCTGTTCTACATTTTCAATTCCTTTGCCTTCATCCTTCACTGACACATAAAAAGTCTGTTCTTTTATCTGACAACGTATGTATATCTTCTTAATTTGATTCTCGTATCCATGGATGATACAGTTGGTCACTGCTTCCGATACCGCTGTTTTTACATCCGATACCTCTTCCACAGTTGGATTTAACTGGGTCAAAAATGCTGCCACCGCAACTCTTGCAAAGCTTTCATTTGCAGAACAACTGTCAAAGATTACTTCCATTTCATTCGTATTTTTCATTCTGCTTCCTCCTCATATATCTGCATAATTTTTGTCATTCCGGACAACGTTAAGATTTTCTTGATTCTTGCATTCGTATGTACCGCCCATACTTCTCCATTGATCAACTGTATCATCCGATACCTCCCCATAATCGCACCAATTCCCGAGCTATCCATAAATTCTGTATTTTTAAAATCAAATATCACATATTTGATATGATTTTTTTCAATCACGGTATCTGCATTTTTTCGAATTTCTTCCGCATTGTGATGATCTACTTCTTTTGGAAGAAATATCGTCAAGCAATTTTCCTGAACTTGATAATCCATTTTCCTTACCTCCTGTTATCTGCATAAAAAAAGGAAACTATGTTGTGCTACATAATTTCCTCTTTTGTATCTCTATTCAATTTCTATTGTGCCTCTTCCGTACTCTGCGAAATCGTATTCAGATTGTTCGTTGCTTCCTGTGCATAATCTGTATCCGGGAAGTTCTGAACAACACTCTGAAGATTTGAGATTGCATTATCATTATTGCCGTTTCTCAAATATGCAATTCCAAGATTGAGCTGTGCTCCTCCATTATCATAAGCCGAATCCATTCTTACGACTTTTGACAAATTATCAATCGCAGAACTGTAATTTGCAACTTCCAGAGCTGCAACTCCGGCTTCGTATTTAATCTCGCATGCCGACGGATAAATGTTGCCTGTCAGCTCATCATACGCAGTCTGTCCTGCTGAGCCAAGCAAATCCCTGTTCACATTGAGCAAGGTATCCGCAATCACATCATCTGTGTAACTGCCGGAATTATACTGTGTGGACGCAGCCATCAGGTTCTCATAACTGTCGGAAGTGCTTGCCGCTGTCTGAGCCGCTGCCTCCGAATCACTGCCTGCTGCACGATAATTGTCCAATGTTCTCGTCATCGCACTGATCTGGGCATCCATTGCATTAATCTGTTCACTGTACTCGATAATCTGTTTGTTCGTCTTTTCTGACTTCGACTGATTCACTGCCGGAACGATCAGATACCATACAAGCATTGCTCCGATCAACCCACCGATCACAATGTTCATGATCGTGAATTTGGCCGCAATTGTTCTGACCACATGATATGCCGGCTGAATGATCGTCTCATTACCATCCTTATATTCTACCGAATTTTTTCTTCTTTTTTCTTTTTTCTTATCTGCTTTCGTCGGCATCTTTCCACGATGCAGTTCTACTTCATGCTCGTAACGCAACGTTATCGCATTCGTCGTATCCAGTCTGCCTGCTGTTCGAAGCAATGATTTTGCTTTTGCATACTGTCCGTTCTGGATGTATATCAATGCAAGTAACTGATACGCTTTTACAAATGTCGGATGACTTCCGATAATCTGTCTAAGCTTCAACGTTGCCATGTCAATTCCGCCCTGTCTGCAAAGCTGCAGACACTGGTTGTATACCTGAATCGCATGATCCATCGAATTCAACTGTCTGGACGCATCCTGCACCTTCTGGACATATTCATTCGCTATATTGTCGCGTGGTCTTAAGTTCTTACTGATAATCCACTCTACCAGTGCTTCTGCTACTTCTCCTCTGCCATAATAAACTAATCCAAGTAGATTTCTGGCAGCAATATTCCCCTTATTATACCGTAAACTCTGCCGAAGTGAGAGAATCGCACCCGATAAGTCTCGAATCTGCGCTTTTCTCAGGCCATCATTGTACCAATAATTGGAATAGTACATGATTTTCTTCGTATAGTCCATTTATGCTCACCATAATCTTTCTAATTTTTCTGCTCCATTACCTGTTTCAGGAGGTCCATCACATCTGTCATATCTTCCTGATAAACGGCATCTTCAATATCTTCTACTTCCAGACTTGGTTTAAACTTCTTAAGTTCTTCTTCAAAATCCAGCATCTGACTCCTCCTCTATCAACGCCTTGACCATCCCAACCAGATAAAGCGATCCAAGACAATAGATTGTCCTGTCTTCCTGATGGGATATCATATAGTTCCATGCTTCCTTCAAAGAGTTCTGCACAAGAACCGGTTTTTCTGTATATTGATGAAATATCTCTGCCAATCGCTGTGTATCGGCCGCACGCTTGTCTGATATGTGCGTGATCACGTAAAAATCCGCATCCACATGCTGACACAAACATGCTATCATTTCTTCATAATCTTTATCTTCTACCACAGAAAACAGAACTCCGATTCCTGCAGCATCTTTTGGAACACTCTCCACAAACCGCTCGATTGCACTGATGTTATGAGCACCATCAATATAAACCTTCGGAAGAACCTCTTCCATTCTTCCTCCCACTTTACATCCTGCAAGTGCTGCCTGCCATTTTTTCAGCTCTCCCGCGCTCTCGAAAAGTGCGCGCATCACTTCCAATGCAAGCATTGCATTCTCTGCCTGATACCGTCCGGTATTGTCAAGCGTCCATGTAACATCTCCATAATACGCACTTGTGCAGGAAAATGCAATATGTTTCTCCTCAATTCCAAGAATTTTGAACGCATTTTTCGAGATTTTTTTACAGGAAATTCCAAGCTCTCGTGCACATTTTTCAATCACATGATTGCTCTCTTCGTCCCCTTCTATATAGAAAGCAGGAACGCCCGGTTTCAATATTCCGGCTTTTTCTCCCGCAATTTCCGCCAGTGTATTGCCCAGGTACTGCATATGATCCATACCGATTGACGTAATCACTGAACACAGTGGATGTTCCACACAATTTGTCGCATCCAGTCTGCCACCGAGCCCTGTTTCGAGTACCGCATATTCCACTTTTGCTTTTGCAAATGCATGTAGCACCATGCCAAACAAAAACTCGAAAAAAGTAGGATGTGGAAGACCATCTTCCACCATCCCATCTACTTTTTCTTTGACCTGTTCAAACACTTCCAGAAATGTCTCATCTGTAATCATCTCGTGATTGATCACAATCCGTTCATTCATTTTCACCAGGTGCGGAGATAAGGCCAGCCCGACTGTTTTTCCCTGTGCACGAAGCATTGCATCCAGATACGAGCACACCGAACCTTTGCCGTTCGTTCCCGCAACATGAATCACCTTCAACTGCTCCTGTGGATTTCCAAGCCTTCTCAAAAATTCTTTCGTATGCTCGGGTGTATTCTTTTTTGTAAATTTGGGAATCTCATTGATGTATTCCACTGCCTTCTCGTAGGTCATCCTTATTCTCCTGCATGTCTTATTTCATTCTGCATGTCTTTTTCATTCTGCCAACAGACATCCCTTCCTCTTTATCTGCACATTTATCAATACAGTATCGCCTACTCTACATCGACAAATGCGTTACGTCCTGTTTCCGAGTCTTTTGGATCCGCCGGAAGCTCTTTTAATTTTCCATCCCGATATTCATATTTCTTTGACGTACGGAAGATCGTATTGCTTGAACCGACCTGTGCTACCATAATAATATCTCCGTCTTTCAACTCGGATTCTTTCAAATCAATTCTCGTATTATTCAAAAATGAGCTCTTCTGTTTTTCATCATTGATGTAAACTTTACTGTATTTCGTAAAGTTCTCTCCATAGATACTGTAAGTACCATCCAACTGTTCCACGATATCGGAAATGGATGTATCTTTGACGCCCATCACCATATGACCTTCTGTAATCGGTTTACCCGTATCTTCGTATACATACTGGTTCCCATACAGAATATCATACTGAAGCAGTTCCAAATCTGCCAGATAATTCTTCGTATCTTTTCTCTGCTGATGATAATTAAATATCGTTCCCGTATGAATGTCCAGACGGTCAAATACCTCTGCCATAATCTGATATGCAGCATAGTTGCCGTCTTTCTTTTCCAGACCGATATTATCCCAGATAACATAGTTTGTGTTATACAGGTATTTGCTCTTCATATCTTTTGCTTCCAGTCCCATCGTTGGAAGATGGTCACCGTAGAATACCAGAACAGTCGGCTCTCCGCGCTTTTCAACCGCTTCTACCAACTGACCGGCAAACTTATCCATCTCATGCACTTCATTTACATAATATTCCCATGCATTTCGTTTGCCTTCGTCTTCCACGCCACTGACAATAATCTCAGGGTCTTCTAAGACTTTCTCGGTCGGATAGTCTCCATGTCCCTGTACACTGATCGTCATAACAAAATCCTGCTGATCTGTGGTATCCATCGATTCCATGATCTGTGGAACTAAGATATCATCTGTCGCCCAGCCCTTCGGAGTTGTCTGCAATACATTCATGAACTCTTTACTTGTATAATGGTCAAATCCCATATGATTGTAAACCTGTGCACGGCTGTAGAAATTACCTGTATTGTTGTGAAGTGCCTCTGCTCCATATCCCAACTGTTCCAGTGAGGAAGCGGCACTTTCAATTACCTTTGTCTTTGCATACGTCTTATATGGGTATTCTCCCGGTCCAAAGAAACGCATGCTCATACCGGTCAATACCTCAAACTCTGTATTCGCTGTTCCGGCTCCTACAGATGGTACTTTAAAGTATCCGGAAGAATATTCACTGTACAGCTTACGCAGATTCGGGATTGGGTCTTCCGAAAACTGCAGCCATTCCACTTCTGTCGGATCAAAATAAGACTCCAACTGTACAAACAAAATATTCGGTTTGTCCTCATCCGACAAACTTGTCTCACTTACATTGAGCGAACCATCCTTATTGATTGCCTCCATCGTCTCTTTGCTGTATCCGGACGGCTCAGATATTCCCGTGTTAAATACGCTTGCTGTGAAGCAGTATGGGAATCCATAATCTTCATAAGCGAACGCAATATTTCCAAAATAATTGGAAATGACACGTTTATCGATTGCAACATCTGTCAGTACGACATAGCCGATCAGACTCACAACCAGACCACCGAGTGCAAGCAATCGATGCATCTTGCCGTTGTACTGTCCTCC
>DAVZKO010000046.1:0-21195 GCA_052272205.1 Schaedlerella sp.
AGGCTCGGTAACATCAACAAGGTTATCGAAAACAAGCTGGAGGTCATCTAAAAAATCCTGTTTGAATCGTGTGATTTTGGAAGCGTCTGGAACTTTAGTGAAACCGCAGAATTCCCGAAGTGATTTTGAGTAAGCGAGAAAAGTCAGGAGAAGCTGATCCGTAGGTATAGAGAAAATACGCTGAATAATCAAAGCCCACAGAAAAGCTTGCAAAGGATATTTACGGGTTCTGCCCGTCGATGCATAGAAATGATTTCTAAAAGAAATCGGAATTAACTCATTAATATCGATATGGGTTTCTAATAGAGAAAGAAAAGCAGGTTTGTCATTTTCAAATTTTTCATGGCAATCTAAAAAAATATCTGCCAAAGAAAGCTGTTTATATGGTATCATAAGTATTAGAATAACTCCTTTCTTGGGTGATTGGTTTATAGTTTTTAGTCAACTCTATTATACCATATCCGGTGAGGAGTTATTTGTTTTTAGGTAACAAAAAATGCCGTATTTATGCGGCTTGTGGCGTTTCGCAAACGCCTACTTTTTTATAGATAAAGAGAGGTAAGATGAAATGAAAGCATATGAAAGATTAATAAATTATGCGAAAGTATGGACGACCAGTGATGAAGAAAGTACAACATCACCGACAACGAAGCGTCAGTTTGATCTGGCCAAAATGCTGGTTGAAGAAATGAAAGAAATTGGTATTGAAGATGCTCATATGGATGAGTATGGATATGTGTACGGACATATTCCTGCAACACCGGGGTATGAGGAGTGTACACCAATTGGATTTATTGCTCACATGGATACAGCACCGGATTATAGTGGAGAACATGTAAATCCACAGATTATCGAGAATTATGATGGAAGCGATGTTGTACTTGGTACTTCAGGAAAGGTATTGACGGTTTCTGAGTTTCCGGCACTGAAAACACTGACTGGAAGAACGCTGATCACAACCGATGGAACTACGTTGCTTGGAGCAGACGATAAAGCTGGTATTGCCGAAATTATGACGGTTGCGGAAGAACTGATTCAGGGAGAGATTCCACATGGAAAGGTATCGATTAGTTTTACAACAGATGAAGAAGTAGGAAGCGGTGCAAAACACATGGATTTGGAAATATTTGGCGCACCTTATGCTTATACTGTGGATGGTGGACCAGAAGGGGAAATCCAGTTTGAGAACTTCAATGCGGCATCTGCAGAATTTCATGTACATGGAGTCAATGTACATCCGGGAGAAGCGAAAGGAATCATGAAAAATTCGCAGAAAATTGCGATGGAAATTCAAGCTATGCTGCCGGAAAAAGAAGCACCGGAATATACAGAAGGATATGAAGGGTTCTTCCATTTGATGGAGATGACAGGTACAGTGGAAGAGACAACGATGAGTTATCTGATTCGTGATTTTGATGCAGAAAGCTATGAAAATCGAAAGACATTTCTTCAGAAAATTGTAGAAACAGTCAATGAAAAGTATGGAGAAGGTACAGTAGAACTGGTACTCAAAGATTCTTATCGCAATATGCGAGAGAAAATCGAGCCATGTATGGAATTGATCGATTATGCAAAGAAAGCATGTGAAATGGCGGAGGTAACAGCAGATGTAGCACCGATCCGAGGTGGAACAGATGGTGCAAGACTGAGCTTTGTAGGACTTCCTTGTCCGAATCTTGGAACTGGAGGTTATGGATTCCATGGAGCGTTTGAGCATATTACAGCAGAAGGTATGGACAAAGCGGCTGAGATTATAAAAAATATTATTTTACAGTTTGCAAAATAGAAAGAGTAGGAGTGGTAGTGGAGATTACCGCTCCTTTTCTTTTTATGGCATAGATAAAACTGGGTTAGAAAAGTTGAAATATCATCCATATGACACAAATGGCGGATTTGAAGCAGACAAATTTACCGGAAGGAAGTACGGAGTTTTTCGATGGCGCTTTTTTCAATGCGAGAGACATAAGATCGGGAAATGCCAAGCTGTCTTGCGACTTCACGTTGGGTATATTCTTCTCCGTTATACAGGCCATAACGCATTTTTAAGACGAGTCGTTCGCGGGAGGTTAAAAGAGATTCCAGCTCCTCATATAATTTCTGAATGTTTTGTTTGAGTACAATTCGTTCTGTGGCATCGGGTTCATCAGTTTCAATGACATCATAAAGCTGGATTTCATTTCCTTCCCGGTCTGTTCCAAGCGGCTCGTAGAGAGAAATTTCTTTGCTTGTTTTCTTCTTTGAACGCAAGTACATAAGAATTTCATTGTCGATACATTTCGAGGCATATGCCGCAAGACGATTGCCTTTTTCCGCATTGAAAGTCATGACGGATTTGATCAATCCAATCGTACCGATTGAAATTAAATCATCCATATCTTCATCTAAAGACTGATACTTTTTAAGAACATGTGCGACCAGTCGAAGATTGTGCTCAATTAGTATATGTTTTGCTTGCAGGTTCCCCTCAGTGTATTTTTGGATATAATACTTTTCTTCCGAAGAAGTAAGTGGGGCAGGGAAAGACTTCAAAAGCATACCTCACAGCACATTGCATGTTTCTACTCGAGAATGAGTCAGAAACGATTTAATATAGTTTATGTAGAAACGGGTGAATTGGTGCTTTTCCAAATGTCCACAGTTGTGTATAATAAGAACAGATAAGTTCTCGTAAATGGATTGGGAGGAGAGGGCAATGAGCAATGTAGGAGCAGTAATTGTAGCAGCAGGTTATGGTGGACGTGGGAAAAGACAGAATCCGATGAAAGAGATAGATGACCTTAACATTGCAGTACAAGTTGTTGTAACATTTCAACGTGCAGGGATCAAAGATATCGTGATTGTGTGTAAAGAGGAAAAAGAGAGTCTCAGAAAAGAACTGAGAGGATTTGGAGTGACTTTTCTACAGGATTCAAACACCGAAGAAGGGGAGATGTTTACCGGCGTAAAGCAGGGAATCTCTTATCTTGAGTCACGTTGTAAGCGGATATTTGTCTGCCCGGTAGAGGTTGCTATGTTTGCGAAAGAGACGGTGGAGCAACTTCTGAAGAATCCTGCACAGATTGTAATCCCTTCTGTCGATTATCATGCAGGACATCCGATTCTATTAGATACATCCCTGGTTCCGAAGATACTGAAATATCAGGGGGAGGGAGGACTTCGAGGTGCAATCCAATCCTTGCAGATATCCCCTTCCTATGAAGTAGTAGAAGATAAAGGGATTTTGACATGGGAGGATAGTTCAGATGCCCGGAAGGATGTCATGTATCAGTACAAACAGTCACGGATGAGGGCAACGGTGAAAGTGAGACTGGCCAATCGAAAGCCATTTTTCGGACCGGGGATGGTAACGCTTCTTCGTGAGATAGACAGTCTGAATTCGGTACGGGAAGCTTCAGAGAAAACAGGAATTTCATATAGTAAAGCATGGTCGATGATTCGTGATGCGGAAAAAGAATTTGGAGCGACTCTGGTAGAGCGCCAGCCGGGTGGAAAATTCGGTGGTGTAGCCAGTGTATCGCAAGAAGGAAAGGAATTACTGGAAAAGTACGAAGCACTGGAGCAGGCTGTGGAAGCGTATACGGCAAAGAAATATCAGGAAATTTTTCAAAATTAGAATTGACAATTCATATAATTCAAGTTAATATACAGAGAAAGAGTAAAAGCAATGTTTGAACATTGATTTTATTCTTTCTCAAACATGCATGTTAAGAACATCCGCTGATGAATTCTTAGGTCAGCGAATATCAAAAAGACCAGTTTCGGTCAAACAATCCAAATTAGTAAGATGAATAAAGAAGGGAAGTGCGTACATGGGATTTAGTACGGTACTGTCTGCTACTGTATTGGGGCTTAAGGTGGAGCTTGTCAATGTAGAGGCAGATGTAAGTAATGGCCTTCCGATGTTTCATATGGTAGGCTATTTGTCGTCTGAGGTAAAAGAAGCAACAGACAGAGTACGAACAGCAATTCACAATTCGGGAATGGATTTTCCGGCAAAAAAGACAATTATCAATCTGGCACCGGCAACAATAAAGAAGCGGGGAGCGGCATTTGATTTGGCAATTGCCGTTGCAATATTAACAGCACTTGGACAATTGAAACAAGAATCAGTAAATAACATAATCTTATTGGGAGAACTGAGTTTAGATGGAAATATAAGACCGGTTACAGGAGTACTTCCGGTGGTGCTGGAAGCAAAAAAACGAGGTATTACAACCTGTGTCTTACCAAAGGCAAATGCATTGGAAGGTGCGTTGGTAAGAGAGATGAAGATAATCGGAGTCGAAACTCTTGAGGAGACGTTTTTATTTTTAGATGGAAAGAAGAACATTAAACAAACGCAGTATCGGATAGAACAAGAAGAGGAAGAAAGGGAGCAGCCTATATTGGATTATAGTGATGTATATGGACAGGCGGCAGTTAAGCGTGCGGCTGAGATCGCGGTGGCAGGCAGTCACAATCTATTGTTGGTGGGACCACCGGGGAGCGCAAAGTCGATGATCGCGAAGCGGATTCCGACCATATATCCGGAAATGACGATGGAAGAAAGTATGGAAATCACAAAGATTTACAGTATTTTAGGAATGTTGAAAGAAGAACAGCCGCTTATCCGAACAAGACCGTTTCGAAGTGTGCATCATACCGCAACGAAAACTTCGCTGGTAGGAGGAGGCAGAATCCCCAAACCGGGTGAAATCAGTTTGGCACATAGTGGTGTACTGTTTTTAGATGAGTTGCCGGAGTTCCAAAGAGAAGTGTTGGAGGTGTTAAGACAACCGTTAGAAGAACATTACATTCGAATTACAAGGAGTCAGGGAACTTATAAGTTCCCGGCCAATTTTATGCTTGTGGGAGCACTGAATCCGTGTCCTTGCGGATGTTATCCGGACTTGAACAAATGTCGGTGTACAGAAAAAGAGATTCGACAGTATATAGGAAAACTAAGTCAGCCGTTTTTGGATCGTATGGATATTTGTGTGGAAGCACCGAGGGTGGAGTACCATGCCTTAAAAGAAAAAAGAGAGGAAGAAAGCTCCAGACAAATACGCATGCGCGTTTCAAAAGCAAGGAAGATACAGCAAAAACGATATGCAAATAAGGGGATTTTTACAAATTCACAGTTGGATGGAAAATTGCTTGAGCAATATTGTGCCATGGGGCCAAAGGAGGAACAATTGATGCAACAGGCATTTTCAAATCTGGGATTGACGGCGAGGTCGTATTATAAAATTTTAAAAGTAGCCCGCACAATTGCAGATCTGGAAGAAGCGGAAAATATCGAAACGAAACATTTGCAGGAGGCGATAGGATATCGCACATTAGACAAAAAATATTGGGGGATATAATATGATACAGAAAGAGAAAAAATATGAGTATTGGCTGGCATCCATTACCAATTTGTCAGACGGAAAAAAATTGAAGTTGCGTAACTACTTGCAGTCTGCAGAACGCACCTATTATATAGAAGAAACAGAATTAAATACATTACATTTCTTGTCAGAAAAGGAAAGGACAGTAATTCTAAATGCAAAAAAGAATCTGGATCCGGAGAGAATATTGGAAGAATTGGAGAAAAAGGGAGTCGGGATATCGCTGTGTTTTGATTCCGAATATCCGAAACAATTGCAGAATATATCGGAGCGGCCTTATGCCATTTTCTATAAAGGAAAACTGCCGGATGCCAATCAATATAGTATCGGAATTGTAGGGGCGAGACAATGCACCCCTTATGGAGAAAAATATGCGTATGAATTTGCAGAGACATTGGCAAAATATCAGATTCAGGTTATCAGCGGACTGGCAAAAGGAATTGACGGAATCAGTCAGAGAGGTGCGCTCATGGGTGGAGGACATACGTTCGCAGTTCTTGGAAATGGTGTGGATATTTGCTATCCGAGAGAAAATATCGGATTGTATCATGATATTATCGAACAGGGCGGTGGAATTCTGTCGGAATTTCCACTTGGAACACAACCTTTGGGATTTCAGTTTCCGAAACGTAATCGAATTATCAGTGGATTGTCGAAGGTTCTGTTGGTGATCGAGGCTCGGGAAAAGAGTGGTTCACTAATCACTGCTGACATGGCGTTGGAGCAGGGGCGAGATGTGTATGCACTGCCGGGACCGGTGAATAGTGTACTGAGTGCGGGGTGTAATCGTTTGATCTGGCAAGGTGCAGGAATTCTGTTGTCGCCGGAACAATTGCTGGAAGAATTGGGGGTAGTAAGTGTAGAAAAAGAAGAGAAAAAACAGGAAATAGATGAAGATGTAAAGAAA
This sequence comes from Schaedlerella sp., assembly GCA_052272205.1. Classification (GTDB taxonomy): domain Bacteria; phylum Bacillota; class Clostridia; order Lachnospirales; family Lachnospiraceae; genus Schaedlerella. Next base: position 6,277 of record DAVZKO010000046.1, read on the forward strand.
CAAAAAATGCAAGAAAAGAAAAAAGTGCTTGAAACAGAAGAGAATTTGGTGTATAGTTCAGTTGGTCTTTATCCTAAAAGTGCAAATCAAATTATGGAAGAAACCGGATTACAGGTTTCCATGGTTTTTCAAATTTTGAGTGCATTACAGATACAAGGCTTGATTAGAGAAATTTCAAAAAATTATTATATAAAAGCATGAAAATGCTTAGATGAAAGGCAGACGTTTTGTCTGTATGGAGGAAGATGTTTTTATGGCACATTATCTTGTTATCGTGGAGTCACCTGCAAAAGTAAAGACAATCAAAAAGTTTTTGGGGAGCAATTATACGGTTGCTGCATCCAATGGACATGTACGTGACCTTCCAAAAAGCCGACTCGGTATAGATGTGGAAAATGACTATGAACCAAAATATATTACAATTCGAGGAAAAGGAGATATCCTTGCTAATCTGAGGAAAGAAGCAAAGAAGGCGGATAAAGTCTATCTGGCAACTGACCCGGACCGCGAAGGAGAGGCTATTTCATGGCATCTTGCAGCGGCATTAAAATTAGATGAGAAGAAGATGCGTCGTATCACATTTAATGAGATCACGAAAAATGCTGTAAAGGCATCGCTGAAAGCACCGAGAGAGATTGATACAAATCTGGTCGATGCACAGCAGGCTCGTCGTGCACTTGACCGTATGGTGGGATACCGAATCAGTCCGCTTTTGTGGGCGAAGGTAAAGAGAGGCTTAAGTGCAGGTCGTGTACAGTCGGTTGCACTTCGTATCATTGCAGACAGAGAAGATGAGATCAATGCATTTATTCCGGAAGAATATTGGACGTTGGAGACCATCTTGAAAGTAAAAGGCGAGAAGCGTCCGCTGACAGCAAAGTTCTATGGAACTGCGGATAAGAAGATGACGATTCATTCGGAAGAAGAGTTGAATCAGATTTTAAAAGAGCTTGAAGATGCAGAGTACAAAGTAACGGATGTAAAGACAGGGGAGCGTTCCAGAAAAGCACCGCTTCCGTTTACGACCAGTACGTTGCAGCAGGAGGCATCCAAAGTATTAAACTTTGCAACACAAAAGACGATGCGTATTGCACAGCAGTTATATGAAGGAATTGATATTAAAGGAAGCGGTACAGTCGGTGTTATCACATACCTTCGTACCGATTCGACACGAATTTCGGATGAGGCTGATGCAGCGGCAAGAAGTTACATTTCAGAGACGTATGGTTCTGAATTTGCAGCAGAAGGAAGTACAGAGAAGAAGAGTGGTAAGAAGATTCAGGATGCACATGAGGCAATTCGACCATCGGATATTACAAGAACACCGGCTTCCTTGAAAGATTCTTTGACACGAGACCAGTTCAGATTGTATCAGTTGATCTGGAAACGATTTACGGCCAGTAGAATGAAACCGGCTGTATTTGAGACGACTTCTGTAAAGATTGGTGCGGCGGACTATGTGTTTACTGTATCTACGTCAAGATGTGTATTTGAAGGTTTCCGTACGGTATATACAGAGTCGGATGAAGAGAAAGAAGTAAGTAATGTACTTGTAAATGGACTGAGTACAGATTCAGTTCTGACAAAGAAAGAGGTTGAGACAAAACAGCATTTTACACAGCCGCCGGCACATTATACAGAGGCTTCGCTTGTAAAAGTATTGGAAGAGCAGGGAATCGGACGACCGAGTACTTATGCACCGACGATTTCTACGATCATTGCCAGACGTTATGTGACGAAAGAAGGACGTAACCTGTATATGACAGAGATCGGAGAAGTTGTAAACAATATTATGAAACAGTCGTTCCCGAGTATTGTGGACGTAAGCTTTACAGCGAATATGGAAGGCCTTCTGGATATGGTTGAGGAAGGTAAGGTTGCATGGAAAGAAGTTATCCGTAATTTCTATCCGGATTTGGACGAGGCGGTTCAGATTGCGGAGAAGGAATTGGAAAGTGTCAAAATCGAAGATGAGGTGACAGATGTTATCTGTGAGGAATGTGGTCGTAACATGGTTGTAAAATATGGACCACATGGTAAATTCCTTGCATGCCCTGGATTCCCGGATTGCAGAAATACAAAACCATATCTGGAGAAGATTGGAGTGCCTTGTCCGGTGTGCGGAAAAGAAGTCGTAATTAGAAAAACCAAAAAAGGCAGACGCTATTATGGATGTGAGAACAATCCGGAGTGTGAATTTATGTCATGGCAGAAACCGTCGAAAGAGAAGTGTCCGAAGTGTGGTGGATACATGGTAGAAAAAGGAAACAAGCTGGTTTGTGCAGATGAACAGTGCGGATATGTGACTACACTTGAGAAAAAAGAAGCATAGAAGAGCGCTTTTGAAAATATTCAGAAGAAATATGTGCACTTTCATTGAAAATTCACGAATTGTATGATAATATAGCCTTATCTGGTGAATTAAAATGAGTTGTACATACAATTCGGACGTGGAGGAAAATGATGAGTGTACAGTTATTAGATAAAACAAGAAAAATCAATAAATTATTGCATAACAACAATTCAAGCAAAGTGGTATTCAATGATATCTGTGCTGTCATGACAGAGATTCTTGATTCCAATGTACTGGTTGTGAGTAAAAAGGGAAAGGTTCTCGGTACAAGCAAGTCAGCAAATGTAAAAGAAATCAAAGAATTACTGGAAGAACGTGTGGGAGCACATATCGATAAGATGCTGAATGAACGTTTGCTCAGCATTTTATCCACAAAGGAGAATGTTAACCTTGAGACACTTGGTTTCTCGGGAGAGATCGTGAAAGGGTATCAGGCAATCATCACTCCGATCGATATCGCAGGAGAGCGTCTCGGAACACTGTTTATTTACAAACAGGATGAGGCGTATGAGATTGATGATATTATCTTAAGTGAGTATGGAACAGCGGTAGTCGGACTTGAGATGCTGCGTTCGGTAAATGAAGAGAGTGCAGAAGAGACAAGAAAAGAACACATTGTTCAGTCTGCAATCAGCACGTTGTCTTTCTCAGAATTGGAAGCAATTGTTCATATCTTTGATGAACTGAACGGAACAGAGGGGATTCTTGTCGCAAGTAAAATTGCAGATCGTGTCGGAATCACAAGATCCGTGATCGTAAATGCACTGCGTAAATTTGAGAGTGCGGGTGTAATAGAGTCACGTTCTTCCGGAATGAAAGGTACTTATATCAAAGTGCTCAATGATTATGTATTTACAGAGTTAGATAAGATCAAAAACGAAAGAATGTAATTTGCAATTTAAATTGAAAGGGGTATCAGATTGCTGATGCCCTTTCGTTTTCAAAAAAGAAAGCTGAAATAGGAAGAGCAATTTGACAGGAGGAACAAAAATGTACGAAGGAAATGCAGTTGCATTGCAGATGGTAAAAACAATTTCAGCAGACGGAGTGTTTGATGATGCGACACATCGTTGTCAGGTGTTCCGTTACGATATGGAAGAGGATTATATCTATTTAAAATTAAGAGAAGATGATCTGAAAGCAATTTCACTGGATGCAAAATATCAGTGTTATATTTCCACAAGAACAGAACTGCTATCCTGCAGTGGTGTGATCAAAGAGCGTTATCAGTCAGAAAATGGCAACATGCTTGTATTTCAGATTGAGAATGGTTTTTACGCATTAGAGAGGAAAAACAAATAGTAAAAATATAAACACGCAAAATAAAACCGCTTATATAGGAATATAGGAACAGTAACAAAATAAAGAAAATATAAAAATTCGGAAACTCTGTTGACAAATAGTCGGCAGAGTGTTATTTTATATTCATGGGTTAGCACTCAAGAGAAATGAGTGCTAATAAAAAGCTTTTTAAGGAGGAATTACAATGAAATTAGTACCATTAGGTGATAAGATTGTATTGAAGCAGTTAGAAGCAGAGGAAACAACAAAGTCAGGAATCGTATTGCCGGGACAGGCAAAAGAGAAACCGCAGGAAGCAGAAGTAATCGCTGTAGGACCTGGCGGTAATATAGATGGAAAAGAAGTAACAATGCAGGTAAAAGTTGGAGATAAAGTGATTTATTCCAAATATGCAGGAACAGATGTAGAGCTCGAAGGCGAGAAATACATCATCGTAAAACAGAGCGATATTTTGGCAATTGTTGAAGCATAAGATAGAGAGGCAGAAGAATAGAAAAAGCGGAGAGTAAGAATCCGCTTTTTCATAATGATCATAACAGCAATATTTACAAGATAGAATTGGAGGAGTTATATCATGGCTAAAGAGATTAAATATGGTGCAGAAGCCAGAGCAGCATTGGAAGCAGGTGTGAACAAACTTGCTGATACAGTAAGAGTAACAATCGGACCAAAAGGAAGAAACGTTGTATTGGATAAATCATTCGGCGCTCCGTTGATCACAAACGATGGTGTTACAATTGCAAAAGAGATTGAACTTGAAGATGGATTTGAGAATATGGGAGCACAGTTGATTCGCGAAGTTGCTTCTAAGACAAATGATGTAGCCGGAGATGGTACAACAACAGCAACAGTTCTTGCACAGGCAATGGTGAATGCAGGAATGAAGAACCTGGCAGCAGGAGCAAACCCAATCGTACTTCGTAAAGGTATGAGAAAAGCAACAGACAAAGCTGTAGAAGCAATCGCAAATATGAGCAGCAAAGTAACAGGAAAAGAGCAGATCGCAAGAGTTGCAGCAGTATCTTCAGGAGATGAATCTGTTGGACAGATGGTAGCAGACGCAATGGAAAAAGTTTCTAATGACGGTGTTATCACAATCGAAGAGTCTAAGACAATGCAGACAGAACTTGACCTTGTAGAAGGTATGCAGTTCGATCGTGGATATATTTCAGCATATATGGCAACAGATATGGAGAAGATGGAAGCAGTTCTGGATGATCCATATATCTTGATCACAGATAAGAAGATTTCAAACATTCAGGATATCCTTCCGATTCTGGAGCAGATTGTACAGTCCGGAGCAAGACTTCTGATCATCGCTGAGGATATTGAAGGAGAGGCGCTTACAACATTGATCGTAAACAAACTGCGTGGAACATTCAATGTAGTAGCAGTCAAAGCTCCTGGATATGGTGACAGAAGAAAAGAGATGCTTCAGGATATCGCAATTCTGACAGGTGGTCAGGTAATCTCAGAAGAGCTTGGTATGGACTTGAAAGAAGCTACAATGGATCAGCTCGGTCGTGCCAAATCTGTAAAAGTTCAGAAAGAGAATACAGTTATCGTAGATGGCTGTGGAGATAAAGAAGCAATCAACGGAAGAGTTGAGCAGATCAAAAAAGCAATCGAAGAGACAACATCTGATTTCGACCGCGAGAAATTACAGGAAAGACTTGCTAAATTAGCTGGTGGAGTAGCAGTAATCCGTGTTGGTGCTGCAACTGAGACAGAGATGAAAGAAGCAAAACTTCGTATGGAAGATGCTTTGAATGCAACAAGAGCAGCAGTAGAAGAAGGAATTATCGCAGGAGGTGGTTCTGCATATATCCACGCTTCAAAAGAGGTTGCAAAACTTGCTGATACTCTGGAAGGTGATGAGAAGACAGGTGCTCAGATTATCCTGAAAGCTCTGGAAGCTCCATTGTTCCACATTTCTCACAATGCCGGACTGGAAGGTTCTGTGATCATCAATAAAGTAAGAGAATCTGAGCCGGGTATTGGATTTGATGCATACAAAGAAGAGTATGTAGATATGGTAAAAGAAGGAATTCTTGATCCAGCCAAAGTTACAAGAAGTGCATTACAGAATGCAACAAGTGTAGCATCTACATTATTGACAACAGAGTCTGTTGTTTCTACAATTAAAGAAGATACTCCTGCAATGCCAGCCGGTGGAGCAGGCGGAATGGGTATGATGTAATAAACCGTATCCAAGAATAAGAGAGCTCGTGCATAATGCACGGGCTCTTGTGTTACCTTATTAAATATGCTCAGGTTATAAAAGGGTATTAGGAAAAATAATGGGTATAAAATAAAGTACAAATAATCGAAAATTTGGTGCGAGATTACTCTTGACAAGTATACTGAACTTTTGTAGTATATCAGTTAAATATTACGACAATATTTACATTTAGAGAAAGAGAGGAATTAAAATCATGGGTAAAATTATTGGAGAAGGAATTACATTTGATGATGTGCTGTTGGTTCCGGCATACTCGGAAGTGATTCCAAACCAGGTAGATTTATCAACACATTTGACAAAGAAAATCAAACTGAACATTCCGATGATGAGTGCAGGTATGGATACTGTTACAGAACATCGTATGGCAATTGCAATGGCGCGTCAGGGTGGTATCGGTATCATTCATAAGAATATGAGTATCGAGCAGCAGGCTGAAGAAGTAGATAAGGTAAAAAGATCTGAGAACGGAGTTATTACAGATCCATTTTATCTCTCACCGGAGCATACATTGGCAGATGCCAACGATTTGATGGCAAAGTATCGTATTTCAGGTGTGCCGATTACAGAGGGAAGAAAACTTGTTGGTATTATTACGAATCGTGATTTGAAGTTCGAAGAAGATTTCTCTAAAAAGATTAAAGAGTCTATGACATCAGAAGGACTCATTACAGCACCGGAAGGAATTACATTGGAAGAGGCGAAGAAGATTCTTGCAAAAGCGAGAAAAGAGAAACTTCCAATCGTAGATGCAGAAGGCAACTTAAAGGGGCTTGTTACAATCAAAGATATTGAAAAACAGATTAAATATCCATTATCAGCGAAGGATTCTCAGGGAAGACTTCTTTGTGGAGCTGCAATCGGTATTACAGCAAACTGTCTGGACAGAGTAGAGGCACTTGTAAAAGCAAAAGTAGACGTGATCGTTATGGATTCCGCACATGGTCATTCCGCAAATGTGCTTAAGACAGTTCGCATGGTTAAGGAAAAATATCAGGATCTTCAGGTGATTGCAGGTAACGTTGCAACAGGTGAAGCTACAAGAGCATTGATTGAAGCAGGTGTAGACGCAGTAAAAGTTGGTATTGGACCAGGTTCTATCTGTACAACACGTATCGTTGCAGGAATCGGTGTTCCACAGATTTCAGCAGTTATGGATTGTTATGAAGTGGCAAAAGAATATGGAATTCCGATTATTGCAGATGGAGGTATTAAGTTCTCCGGAGATATGACAAAGGCAATCGCAGCCGGAGCCAATGTATGTATGATGGGAAGTATCTTTGCAGGTTGTGATGAGAGTCCTGGAACATTTGAATTATATCAGGGAAGAAAATACAAAGTATATCGTGGTATGGGTTCTATCTCAGCGATGGAGAACGGAAGTAAGGACCGCTATTTCCAGGAAAATGCTAAGAAATTAGTTCCGGAAGGTGTAGAAGGTCGTGTCGCATATAAGGGAACAGTAGAGGATACAGTATTCCAGCTTATGGGAGGACTTCGTTCCGGTATGGGATACTGCGGAACTCCAACAATTGAGGAACTGAAAGAAAACGGAAGATTCGTAAAGATTTCTGCAGCATCTTTGAAAGAGAGTCATCCACATGACATTCACATCACAAAAGAAGCACCAAACTATAGTGTAGAGCAGTAGTAGAATAAAAAAAGAATGTGCAAAAGCGCATTCTTTTTTTTATCCTTTGTACACAAAAATGTGTTATGATAAATCCATGCAAAAGAAGAAAAGAAAATCAAACAGACAACCTAAAAAATATTATAAAAAACCGAATAGAAGAAATCGAAGAAAAAGATGGAAGATCATAATTGCTGTGTTCATCATTGTGATTCTTGGAATTGGAATCATGCGAGTTAGGTATGGGAAGGAGAGACCGGGGTATTTAGACGTGGATGCCTCACAGCCGGACATAGACGTGCAGCTTTTGGATATCAATGATTATTCCAGACCGGGAGTGGAGTCGGATCCAATTACCGGAATTGTAATCCACTATACGGCAAATCCGGGAAGTACGGCACAAGAGAACCGAGACTATTTTAACGGGTTAAAGGACAGTCATGAAACTTCGGTGAGTAGTCATTTTGTCGTAGGGCTGGAAGGAGAGATTGTGCAGTGTGTACCGACCTGGGAGATTGCTTATGCTTCCAATGAGCGAAATCATGATACAATATCGATTGAGTGTTGCCATCTGGATGAAACAGGCAGATTTAACGATGCAACTTATAAATCAGTCGTTCAGTTGACTGCGTTTCTGTGTGAGAAGTATGGGCTGACTGCTGATAATGTGATTCGACACTATGATGTGACGGGAAAAATATGTCCGAAATATTTTGTGGAACATGAAGATGCGTGGCAGACATTTAAAGAAGATGTTGCGGCTGCTCTGGCAAAAACAAATACAAAGTAAGGCGAAATACGCTATTTGAAACGAATTCTTATAAGAAGAATGAAGGGCAGAAGAAAATTATGTGGTTGCAACGTATTGTGAAACTTGTTATAATACACAAGCATAGGTACAAAATAGATTGCACTCTATTTTAATGATCGCAGGAAAGATAAAGTAGTGTTTTTTATATTATGAGCAATAAAAAGACGGAAGCACCAGTGAGGGAGAATGAGATGAACGATTTAGAATTATACAGAGAACAACTGGCACTCTGTGATGATAGAATTATTGATGCCTTGGAAGAACGTAACGCAATCGTAGAGAAAATCATGGCATATAAAGAGATGTATGGAATGCCGATTTTACAGCCGATGCAGGAGAAAAAGCAGGAGAACAGACGCCAGGAAAAACTCAAAGAGAATCCGTACAAAGAAGAAATCGAAGATGTATTTCACAGAATTATCCGTAACAGCCGCAGAATCCAGGCAAGAAAGCTGTTTAATTATAATATTGTCTTGATTGGATTTATGGGGGCAGGCAAATCTACCGTTTCAGATTATCTGAGCAGTGTATTTGACATGGATATCATCGAGATGGACCAGATTATCTCTGAACGCGAGGAGATGAGTATTACGGATATTTTTGCAACTTACGGAGAAGAATATTTCCGCAGACTGGAGACAGAACTGCTGATTGAGATGCAGGAGAGAAAGAATGTGATTATTTCCTGTGGCGGCGGTGTTGCAATGCGTGAGGAAAATGTAAAAGAAATGAAGAAGAATGGACGTGTAGTACTTCTGACGGCAAGCCCTGAGACGATTTATGAGCGTGTGAAGGACAGCGAGGAACGTCCGATCCTCAATGAAAATAAAAACGTAGGTTACATAGCAGAACTTATGGAAAAGCGCCGAGAGAAATATGAGGCGGCAGCAGACGTGGTTGTTCAGACCGATGGAAAGACAATCTTGCAGATCTGTGAGGATCTGATTACAAAATTAGTGGAGATGGATGAAGAAGATGTTTAATAAATTTTTCCCGGATGAATATATGGCATCCACCTACGTGATTCCTTTTGAAAAATTATATGAAGAAGGATATCGGGGAGTCATCTTTGATATTGATAATACATTGGTGCCACATGGAGCGCCGGCAGATGAGCGAGCAAAGAAATTGTTTGCCAGATTAAACGAGATTGGATTTGAATCGTGTCTGCTCTCAAACAATCAGGAGCCGCGCGTGAAGATGTTTAATCAGGATATTCAGACAAATTACATTTATAACGCACACAAACCGTCTACAAAAAATTATTTGAAAGCGATGGAGAGGATGGGGACGCAGACAGACAATACTTTATTTGTCGGGGATCAGTTGTTCACAGACGTATGGGGAGCAAAGCGGACCGGAATTCACAATATTTTAGTGAAACCGATTCATCCGAAAGAGGAAATTCAGATCGTTTTAAAGCGATATTTGGAAAAAATCGTGCTGCATTTTTACAAGAAAGAGCAAAAGAAGGCCTGTTAATATAAAAAAAGGTTGAAAAAACTATAAAATTATTATAGAATTATATTTAGTTTAGAAGTTAGGCGTATTAGTGCGCAATTTTAAGGAGGATTACAAATGATTTCAGCAGGAGATTTTAAGAATGGTGTAACAGTCGAAATCGATGGAAATATCTATCAGATTTTGGAATTCCAGCATGTAAAACCAGGAAAAGGTGCAGCATTCGTTAGAACAAAATTAAAAAATATCATCAGTGGTGGAGTAGTTGAGAAAACTTTCAGACCAACTGAGAAATTCCCAAAAGCTCATATCGACAGAAAAGATATGCAGTATTTGTATCAGGATGGAGATCTTTACAACTTCATGGACGTTGAGACATATGACCAGATTGCACTGAACTCAGATGTAGTTGGTGATGCATTGAAGTTCGTAAAAGAGAATGAGACAGTTAAAGTATGTTCACACAATGGCAATGTATTCTCAGTAGAGCCACCATTGTTCGTAGAACTTGCAATTACAGAGACAGAGCCAGGATTTAAAGGCGATACAGCTCAGGGCGCTACAAAACCTGCAATCGTTGAGACAGGTGCTACAGTTATGGTTCCATTGTTCGTAGAGCAGGGAGACGTTCTGAAAATTGATACACGTACAGGAGAATATCTGTCACGAGTATAATCGTTACAAGCGAATAAGAGAGGAAAGTTCATTTCTCTTTATGAAGGCATCATAGATAGGATTTCTATGGTGTCTTTTCAATTTTCAGAAAAGTTTTTTTATGAAAATTTTTTCAAAAGTTTTTCTATTGCGATATTTAAAAAATAGTTGCTTTTTTATTTGGGATTGGTTATAATCATCCTTACATAATATATTTCAAATCAATTAGCACTTCGCTAATATTTCAGGCACGAGTCGTGCAGATTTCTCGATTGAATTTAAAGATGAACCACCAGGAGAGAGGAGTATTTATGGAATACAAAAAGTTTGTAGGTATGGTGGAAGAGAAATTAAATTTAAAATTGGAAGGAGGAATGAAGGCGTCCAGATATACTGTGACAAAAAATAACGGAAAACAAAAAACAGGGATTATTTTGGACAATGAGGAGTACAATATGTCTCCGACAATCTATCTGGAAGAGTTTTTTGAGCAATATCAAAAAGGTATGAGCATCGACAAAATTGTAGATGATATTCTCAGATTTTATGAAAGAGTGAAAGTTGAAGATGACTATGATGTCTCAAAACTATCGGTCTATGAAAATGTGCAGAAAAAAGTAGTGTTCAAACTTATTAATACCGAAAAGAACAGAAAGATGCTCGAAGAGATCCCACACATTCCGATGCTGGATCTGAGTATCGTATTTTATATTCTTGTAGAAATAAATGAAAAGGGATGTGCAACGATCCAGATTCGAAATGAGCATATCGAAAGTTGGGAGGTCAGTGTGGAGCAACTCTATCAAGATGCAAAACAAAATGTCAAACGACTGATTCCGGCGAGATTGATGTGTATGCAGCATATGGTGGGACAATTTCTGGATCCGTCAAAAGAGTATGAGTCAGATCTGTTGAAAGTAAAGTTCCCACCGGAAAATAAAGATCTTATGTATATTCTGACAAATTCAATTCAACAGTTTGGAGCGGCAGCTCTGATCTATCCGAATATTCTTGAAATGGCGGCCCGTATAGTCGGGGAGGACTTCTATCTTCTGCCAAGCAGTATCCATGAAGTAATGTTGATTCCAAAATCGAAAAGTCCGGATTTGAACGAGTTAAATGATATGATCCGTGAAGGAAATGAGACGGTAGTGGAAGAAGAGGAAATACTAGGAACCCATGCGTACTATTATGAAAAGAAAACACATACATTGATGATGGGACAGTGTTTAAACGAAATGTAAAACAAAAAGTTTGAAGGAGAAGGATGCGGTGCTGGTCACAGGTACTGTGAACAGTAACAGGGCTGCTGTTCTTAAGCGAACAGCGCTTAAGCGAACAGCGGCCAAAAATCCTTTACTTTTCGAACAAAGTATGATAAAGTAATCATTGTGTTCTTAGAATGATTCTGAGAATTGGAATTTGCGTTTGTAGCTCAGGGGATAGAGCGCTGCCCTCCGGAGGCAGGAGCGGCGGTTCGAATCCGCCCAGACGCGAGTGAGTAAAGCCGCGGGATTGCCGTGGCTTTTTATATATTAGGAAAGCGTTCTTTCCTAATATATAAAAATGTTCTTTTAAATCCCACGAATCTGATCCATGATATCTGGATGAAAAACTCCATTTTTAAGCATCTCAATCTCATATTTATATGGCGGATAAGATTTCTTTGTATTTTCCAAATCCGGGACATACGGAGTCTCCAGAATTTTTGGGACAGATTCGAAGTCTTTGTGGTGAACAATATAATTCAATGCGTCAAACCCGATTTCGCCAAACCCGATATTGGCGTGGCGGTCCTTGCCGGCTCCCGGAACATTTTTGCTGTCATTGATATGAAAGACGGCAATTTGTTCTTTCCCGATTATACGGTCGAATTCTTCCATAACATCATCAAAATGATGAATGATATCATAACCTGCATCACTGGTATGACAAGTATCAAAACAGACACGAAGTTTTTCGTTGCATATAACCCCGTCATAAATGCAGGCAATCTCTTCAAAAGAACGACCGATTTCCGAGCCTTTTCCGGCCATTGTTTCCAATGCGATAAAACAGTCGGTATCGTGAGTTAAGACTTCATTTAACCCTTTGATGATCTGCTTTGTTCCGACATCGACACCTTCCCCGACATGAGAACCCGGATGCAGGATTAAAGTGTGACTTCGACAGGCGATCGTGCGTTCAATTTCTTTTGCAAGAAATTCCGTTGCGAGTTCAAAAGTTTCCGGCTTGACGGCATTCCCAAGATTGATGATGTACGGGGCATGTACGACGATTTCGTCGATTCCGTGAGTGCTCATATAATCCCACGCTGCGTCAATATTTAATTCACTGATATCCTTCCTTCTTGTATTCTGCGGAGCTCCGGTATAAAACATAAATGTATTGGCTCCATAGGATATGGCTTCTTTGGCTGAACCAAGCAACATATCCTTTCCCTTCATTCCTACGTGTGAACCGATTTTTAACATGATTTCCTCCTAAACATTTCACTTGCTAGAAACCATTATAAATGATAAAATAGCTAATTGTAAGTAGTATTAAGATAGAACGGAGTGAAAATATAGTGAATACCTTATCGGAATTAATTACAAAAGAAATGGAACAGGCATTTACAGCGGCAGAATATGATGCAAAGTTCGCAAAAGTAACGGTATCGAATCGCCCGGATTTATGTGAATATCAGTGCAACGGAGCGATGGCTGCAGCGAAGACATATAAAAAAGCACCAATTATGATTGCGAACGATATCGTGGCGAATTTACAGAACAGCGAATGTTTTGCACAGGTGGAAGCGGTGAATCCCGGATTTATCAACCTGAAGCTGAAACCTGCGTTTGTAGCAGCATTTTTGAATGAGATGGCACAGGATGCTGCACTTGGAGTAGAAAAAGAAGCTGAGCCGAAGACAATCCTGATTGATTACGGCGGACCGAATGTAGCAAAACCATTGCATGTAGGACATCTGCGTTCAGCAATCATCGGTGAGAGCGTAAAGCGTATTATGCGCTTTAAGGGGAATGATGTAACAGGAGATATTCATCTTGGAGACTGGGGTTATCAGATGGGGCTGATCATTACAGAACTGGAGAAACGTCAGCCGGATTTACCATACTTTGATGAGAATTTTGAGGGAGAATATCCGGAAGAAGCACCATTTACAATTGGGGAGTTAGAAGAGATTTATCCAACTGCAAGCGGGTATGCCAAAGAGCACGAAGACTATCGTGAAAAAGCATTGCATGCGACTTATCTGCTTCAGAATGGTCATAAAGGTTATCGCGCAATCTGGAAACATATTATGAATGTATCGGTTACAGATTTGAAGAAGAACTATAAGAATCTGAACGTAGAATTTGACCTCTGGAAAGGGGAAGCGGATGCGCAGAAATATATTCCGGGTATGGTAGAGATGCTCAAAGAAAAGGGGTTTGCACATGTAGATGACGGAGCATTGGTCGTTGACGTACAGGAAGAAGGCGACAAAAAAGAAGTTCCGCCATGTATGATTCTGAAATCAGACGGAGCAGCGCTTTATGATACAACAGACCTTGCAACGCTGGTGGAACGTGAAGAATTATATAAACCGGATGAAGTGATCTATGTTGTAGACAAGCGTCAGGAACTGCATTTCGTACAGGTATTCCGTTGCGCTAAAAAGTGTGGTATCGTACGTCCGGAAACAGAATTAAAATTCTTGGGATTCGGTACCATGAACGGAAAAGATGGAAAACCATTTAAGACAAGAGAAGGCGGCGTTATGCGTCTGGAGAATCTGATCCGTGAGATCGACGACGAGATGTACAAGAAGATTATGGACAATCGTACCGTTGAGGAAGAAGAGGCGAGAAATACAGCAGAGACAGTTGGTCTTGCAGCAATCAAGTATGGTGATCTGTCAAATCAGGCATCCAAAGATTATGTGTTTGATGTAGATCGTTTCACTTCTTTTGAGGGGAATACAGGTCCGTACATTTTGTATACAATTGTTCGTATCAAGTCTATCCTGGGCAAATATCAGCAGGAGGGCGGTTCACTTGAAGGACTGCAGCTCAAAGAAGCAACAAATGAATTTGAAAAATCATTGATGCTTGAAATTGCAAAATTCAACGAGATGATTGACAATGTTTATGCAGAGATCGCACCGCACAAAATCTGTGCATATATTTATGATGTGGCGAATGCATTTAACAAATTCTATCATGAGACAAAGATTCTTGCAGAGGAAGATGCAGAGAAGAAAGCAGGTTATATTGCACTTTTGAAGCTTACAAAAGATGTGCTTGAGACATGTATTGAACTGCTTGGATTTGAAGCACCAGAGAGGATGTAATGACAGAAAAATTATTTTACAAAGATAGTCATATGCACACGTTCGAGGCTGTGGTAGAGGAGTGCCAAAAAGACGGAGAACGTTATAAAATCAGACTGGATCAGACTGCGTTTTTCCGTGGACATTGCCAAAC
>DAVZKO010000047.1:0-20708 GCA_052272205.1 Schaedlerella sp.
CTGGAGGGGCGTCCTCTTCTTGGGGCAATGGGGAAAACCCCAAAAAAAGGGGATATCTTTGTAGTACGTCCCGGAGAAAATATACCCGTAGATGGTATTGTTATCGAAGGAAGCAGTGCAGTCAATGAATCTGCGCTGACCGGCGAAAGTATCCCGGTAGATAAAGAAGCAGGCGATAATGTATCTGCTGCGACGGTAAACCAATCCGGTTTTATTACTTGTGAAGCAACAAGAGTAGGTGAAGATACCACACTTTCCCAAATTATCCAAATGGTCAGTGATGCAGCGGCAACGAAAGCTCCGATTGCTAAGATTGCTGATAAAGTATCCGGTATTTTTGTACCAGCAGTGATCAGCATTGCTGTCATAACCATTATCATCTGGCTGCTTGCAGGTCAGAGTGTTGGTTTTGCTTTGGCCAGAGGGATCTCGGTTCTTGTAATCAGTTGTCCTTGTGCCCTTGGACTTGCAACACCTGTTGCAATTATGGTTGGAAATGGAATCGGTGCCAAAAATGGTATTATGTTTAAGACTGCCGTATCTCTGGAAGAAACCGGTAAAGTAGACATTGTCGCACTCGATAAAACCGGAACGATTACTTGCGGAGAGCCACGAGTAACTGATATTATACCAGTATCCGGAATTTCCAATGAAGAATTGCTCGAGATAGCCGGTGCGTTGGAAGCGAAAAGTGAGCATCCGCTGGCAAGTGCAATTTTGCTTGAGGTAAATGAACAAAATATTCCGATTCAAAGTGTAGAAGAATTTGAAGCAGTTCCCGGTAACGGCTTAACTGCCAAATTAAACGGCAAGCTTCTTTTAGGTGGAAATGAAAAATATATCAGCTCACAAGTCAACATTTCCTCAGCAATCAAACAACAGGCTCAAAAACTTGCAGAAGAAGGCAAAACACCTTTGTTTTTCTGCAGTGACAATCAGTTCATCGGTATGATAGCCGTTGCAGATATTATAAAAGAAGACAGTCCACAAGCAATAAGTGAACTGCAAAACATGGGAATACAGGTTGTTATGCTGACCGGTGACAATAACCGAACCGCAAAAGCAATCGGAAAACTTGCGGGAGTGGATCAAGTGATCGCAGATGTATTACCGGAAGGAAAAGAAGCTGTGATTCGCAAACTGAAAAAACAAGGTAAAGTCGCGATGGTTGGAGATGGTATTAATGATGCTCCGGCTCTTACCAGAGCAGATATCGGAATTGCAATCGGTGCAGGAACGGATATTGCTATTGATGCTGCCGATGTTGTATTAATGAAGAGCAGGCTTAGCGATGTACCTGCCGCAATTCGAATGAGTAAAGCTACACTTCGCAATATTCACGAAAATTTATTCTGGGCATTCTTTTATAATGTCATCGGAATTCCATTAGCTGCTGGTTTGTGGTATCCGATCTTCGGATGGAAATTAAATCCAATGTTTGGTGCTGCGGCCATGAGTTTATCAAGCTTCTGTGTTGTTACGAATGCATTGCGGTTAAACTGGATTCATATTTATGATGCAAGAAAAGACAAAAAAAAGAAACAAAAAATTCAAACCATAGAGGAGGAACAAGAAATGAAAAAAACAATGAAAATCGAAGGTATGATGTGTGGACACTGTGAGGCTGCTGTTAAGAAAGCTCTGGAAAGTCTAGAAGGTGTAGAAGCAGCAGAGGTAAGTCACGAGACAGGAACAGCCATTGTTACTTTAACAGGCGATGTTTCTGATGAAGTTTTAACAAAAGCAGTAGAAGACAAAGATTATAAAGTAATCTCGGTTGCATAATTTTTTATATTATCAAAATCAGATTGGTATAACGTTTTTGGTGTAGATGACCATTGACTGATGACCATTTTATTAAAGCTAAGCAAAACAGATGATTCGAATGTGAAATAACTTTGAATCATCTGTTTTCATTTTCGCCATTCATTCTTTCTCGATTTCTTCGAATTATCCGATTTCATTTCAAATTTTATCCTCTCAGCAAATATAAACAGTATATAACAGTTGACAACAGTTGTGTGCTGTTATATACTGTTTATAAGTAAGGAGGGAGCATATGAATTTAATTATCAATCATTCTTCCATGGAACCAATTTACGAGCAAATCATGTCCCAAATCAAAGAATTGATCATACACGGAAAGCTAATTGAAGGAACCGGACTTCCTTCTGTACGCACATTAGCTCGAGACTTAAAAGTAAGTGCTCTGACTGTTAAAAAGGCCTATGATACACTCGAAGAGGAAGGGTTCATCACAACCATTCACGGAAAGGGAAGTTTTGTAAATTGTGCCAATCAGCAGATGCTGTTAGAAGAAAAGAAAAAAGAAGTAGAAACGGCTTTGGAAACAGCAATTCGAAAAGGAAAAAGTTGTGGAATGAGTCAAGAAGAACTAAAAGATTTGTTTTTCATTATATTGGAGGATACGTAACATGTTAAAGTTAAATAATATTCAGAAACATTATCCGGATTTTCAACTGAATTGTTCGATTGATATCCCTTCCGGATATATTACAGGAATTATCGGACAAAATGGTGCCGGTAAAACAACCATATTCAAGCTTCTCCTTGGGCTGATAAGACCGGATAACGGAGAAATTATTTTGTCCAATTCTACTATAAAAGAACTTTCCAGAGAGCAAAAGGAAAATTTCGGTGTTGTACTTGCCGAATCGGGCTTAAATGGATATTTCACAGTCCGGACTTATATTCCTATACTTGAAACAATGTACCGTAAATTTCAAAAACAAGAGTTTCTAACGTTATGTGAACATTTTCAGATTCCTTTAGATAAAAAAATCAAAGAGTTTTCTACCGGAATGAAACGAAAATTACAAATGATCACGGCCTTAACCCATGAAGCAGAAATCCTACTGTTGGATGAACCCACATCCGGAATGGATGTTCTTGCCCGAGATGAGATATTGGATATGCTTCGAAACTATATGGTAAAACACGAAAACTGTACCATTCTGATCAGCTCCCATATTTCCGGAGATTTAGAAAATTTGTGCGATGACATCTACATGATACACAATGGTAAAATCGTGCTGCACGAAGAAACGGATTCTTTAACAAACAACTATGCTGTCTTAAAAGTAACCGAAGAAGAGTATCGTAATATCGATCCACAATATTTGTTAAAGACATATAAAGAAGCTTTTGGATATAGCTGTCTTACGGCTGAAAAGGAATTTTACAAAGAAAATTATCCTGAAATTGTAATTGAAAATGTAACCATAGATGATGTAATTGTAATGATGATGCGAGGTGATAATGTATGAAAGGATTAATCAAAAAAGATTTTGCAATTTTAAAAATTCAAAAACGTTTTTTCTTCATTATTTTTGCGATTGAAATCATGTTTTTGTTTAGTAACACACAGGAGAGCTCTATCGGCGCAATATCATATATTATTATGTTGACTGCATTTTTTTCCCTGGGAACGTTATCGTATGATGAATTTGAAAATGGAATGCCGTTTCTTCTTACATTGCCTTTTACAAGAAAGGATTATGTAAAAGAAAAATTTGTATTTAGCTTTATCGGAACAGCTTTTACAGCAGCGCTATTTTTAATCTTAGCGATATTAACAAATAGCAGTGAATGTATTTCCGATTTACTGATCAATACGATTACCGTTTATATGATTGCTTGTCTTTTCATTGCCATAATCATTCCGATACAGCTAAAATATGGTACTGAGAAGAAGCAGATTGTACTAGCCAGTACTTTTTTAATCGTATTTGCTGTTTTATTCGCAGGGAATTTTTTAATTGAAAAATTCGGATTGCAAGAGAACTTATCGAACTTTACAACAACCTATATCAATGACAAAATTGTTTTTTTGAGTATCATTATGATTACTGGTATACTCATTGCTATACTCTATAAAGTATCTGTTCACATTATCGAGAAAAAGGAATATTAAGCTCATATAAAAAACAGACCCAAATCAAAGTCCAAACAGGAACTAAGATTTGAAGTCTGTTTTTTATGTAACCGAAAAAATCCAAGGAAATCTTCGATCACGTACTGCCTATTGATTGATATGACGCTTCAATGCCTCAAAACTCTCTGTGCTGATCACATGCTCCATACGGCACGCATCCTCAGCCGCAGTCTCTGGTGAGACACCAAGTTGTTCTAACCAGGAGGAGAGCAGCAGATGTCTTTCATAAATTTTATTGGCAAGCTCTTTTCCTGTCTCTGTAAGATAAATGTATCCTTGTGGAGTTACCGTAATATGTTCACTTTCACGTAATTTTTTCATTGCAACGCTTACGCTTGACTTTTTGAAATTTAATTCGTTTGCTACATCGACGGAACGGACAACAGGAAGTGTTTTGCTTAGGACAAGTATCGTCTCTAAATAATTTTCAGCAGATTCGTTTGAATGTATCATAATAATTCACCTCTGTTTCTCATAATATGTATAGATTATAGCATAAATTAGACGAAAATGTAAATAGTACTTGACATATTACTATGGTTAGATTATACTAACTTTATAGAAAGAAAATAGGGATAAAAGGCACAAAAGTACCGGATTCCATTTTTCGTATTCCAGATATCTTTAAGGAGGTCATAGATATGGGAACAGCAATCGTAGGTATTATTTTAGTATGCATTATCATTGCAATTGTTAAAAGTATGATAAAAGATAAGAAAAACGGAAAGTCGATCCAATGTGGAGGTGACTGTAAATATTGTGGTGGTCATTGTAATCAGGTTCATGAGACAGCAGACCATAAAAAGTAATCGTTTAAACTAGTTATCCTTTTATATGAAAAGAGAAAACGGCGAAAAGAAGTGTTGCATTCTTCTTTCCGCCGTTTTCTTTTTATCCCATACAGTCGCTGTATTCTTTTTGGCTTGCTCCCAATGCAATCAGCATGGATGGAACATTATTATAACTGGATATTCTTAAATAAATCACCGAGACTTGTTCCGATTTCTTCCGCCTCAGGAATTTCAACCTTTTCCTCGACTTCTTCTTCAACCTCTTCCAAAGCCTTCATGCTGAGACTGATCTTACCATCTTTAATTCCAATCACTTTTACCTCAACTTCATCTCCAACATGCAATACATCGGATGGAAATTTAATTCTTTTTTGTGAAATCTGAGAAATGTGTACCAGTCCGGATAACCCATTTTCCAATTTGACAAATGCACCATAATTCTGAAGTGTCTCCACTTCACCTTTCATAACGGAACCAATCTGAATTGCAGCCAACTGTGCTTCACGTTCCTGTCTCTCTTTTTCTTTGAGCAATTCGCGTGCTGAAAGAACGAGACGATTATTTGCCTGATCTACATCAATCACCTGAACATCAATATCCTTTAATAAATATGTCTCCAAATCCTCAATATAAGATAAAGAAAGTCTGGATGCAGGAACAAATCCACGAAGACCTTCAATCATAACGATGACTCCGCCATTCACAATTCCCTCTACTTTTGTATGAAGGACTGTTTTGTTCTCCATATAGTCATAAACACGATTCCATGGATTCGCATCATCGAAATGGTCCTCATAATCTGCCATAGTTTCTTCTGTCTGTACTTCATTTACTTTCATTTCTTCACTCATTGTAGCACCTCTTTTTGTTCTCTAATTTCGCAATGTATGCGTCGAATTACGTAAAGTATACCATATTTATGAAAGAAAATACACTCTATATGCGAAAGCAGACAAAAGTCTTTTTTTAACTTTGATGTATAAATGGAAAAACATCGCAGAGATTACGTCGCTTTGGTTGTTGTAACCGACAAATCGTGATAAAATATCTCTAATAGTATATGAAAAAAGCAGGAGGAATTCTATGTCACAGGAAGTGAATGAAAATAAAGTATATGTCGTTGGGCACAAAAATCCGGATACTGATTCAATCTGTTCAGCCATCGCATATGCAAGACTGAAAAACAAGTTAACCGGAAAAGAATACGTTGCAAGGAGAGCCGGACGATTAAACGAAGAGACACAATATGTACTAGATTACTTCGGAGTCGAAGTTCCAAAATTACTCTCTGATCTACGAGTACAGGTTCGAGACGTGGAACAACGAAAAGCAAATAAATTAAATGGCTCTGTATCCATCAAAACTGCATGGGCACAGATGAAAGAATTAAACATAAAAACCCTTCCGATCGGACGCAACAACAGACTGGAAGGTCTGATTACCGTCGGAGATATTGCACGTTCATACATGGATGTATATGACAGCAGCATTCTGGCTCGTTCTAAGACGCAGTATCGTAATATTGCATCAACCATTGACGGCAAAATCATTGTAGGAAACGAACACAGCTATATACGAAAAGGGAAAGTTGCAATTGCAGCATCCAGCCGTCAGCTCATGTCGGACTTTGTAGATAAAGATGACTTAGTAATCCTTGGAGATCGTATCGAGGCACAGCAGCTCGCTGTTGATATCGATGTAAGCTGTATGGTTGTCTGTGGAGATGCCCGAATCCCAAATGAGATTCTTGACCAGGCAAAAGAGCGGGAGATTGTTGTGATTGCATCCCCTCATGACACATTTACAGTTGCACGTCTCATCAATCAGAGTATCCCGGTTCGCCATTTTATGACAAAAGATGATCTGGTTACGTTCTCTCCAAAAGATTATGTGGACGATGTAAAAGAAGTAATGGCACGTAAAAAATACAGAGACTTCCCGGTTGTAGACGAGGATGGAGAATTTCAAGGATTTATTTCTCGCAGACGTTTATTAAACTGCCGTAAAAAGCAGGTTATTCTTGTGGATCACAATGAGGAGAGCCAGGCCGTTGACGGCATTGAACAGGCAGATGTTTTGGAAATCATCGACCATCATAGATTGAACAGCATTCAGACGATCGGTCCGGTTGTTTTCCGTAACCAGCCGGTCGGATGTACCGCAACGATCATCTATCAGATGTACCAGGAGCATGGTATTCCTGTAGATGCCGTAATTGCAGGATTGCTTTGTTCTGCAATCATTTCAGATACTTTATTATTCCGTTCTCCGACTTGTACTCCATTGGATGAACATGTAGCAACAGAACTTGCCAAAATTGCTTCTATTGACATGGAAACTCTTGCACAGGCAATGTTTAAAGCAGGAAGTAACCTGCAGGGTAAGAGTGCAGAAGAAATCTGTTTCCTTGACTTTAAACAATTTACAGTTAACGACACTGTATTCGGTGTCGGTCAGGTAAACTCTATGAGTGCGGAAGAGTTAACCGAGATAAAAGAGCAAATTATATCTGAACTCGACCAGATTCGTAAGAACCATCGTCTGGATATGATTTTCTTTATGCTGACCAATATCATCACAGAATCATCGGAATTACTGTGTGTCGGACCAGAAGCAAGAGAGAAGGCAATCAGTGCATTCGATTTGAACGGCAAATCCGACGCTTTATACTTAAAGGGCGTTGTATCAAGAAAAAAACAGCTCGTGCCTGCAATTGTAGAAGCATTACAGCAATAAACCAATTACTCTATCAATAAACAGGAACGAAAACAGGAGACAGACAAATGAGCAAACAACTTTGGAAACCAGGCAATATGCTATATCCGCTTCCTGCCGTAATGGTCAGTGTCGGAAATAAAGAAGGCGAGAGCAATATTATCACGGTTGCATGGACCGGTACAATTTGTACCAATCCTGCAATGGTATATATTTCTGTAAGACCGGAGCGATATTCCTATCACATGCTGAAAGAGAGTGGAGAATTTGTTATCAATCTGACAACAGAGCAATTGGCAAAAGCAACCGATTATTGCGGCGTCAGATCCGGTCGCGATGTAGATAAATGGAAAGAGATGAACCTCCATAAGGAGAAGGCTGAGACATTGGAATATACTCCTTTAATTGCAGAATCCCCTGTTAATATTGAATGTAAAATAGTGGAAGTAAAAGAACTTGGAAGTCATCACATGTTTCTTGCAAATGTAACCGCTGTTCATGCAGATGAAGCCTATATGAATGAAAAAAACAAGTTTGAACTAAATAAAACAGGATTACTCGCATATTCTCACGGGGAATATCTGGGGCTTGGTAAGAAACTCGGGACATTCGGCTATAGTGTAAAGAAAAAGACAACCAAAAAATCAACTCCGAAAAAGAAGAAATAAAGCAATAGAGACTTATATCTAATAAGTATACTTGTATTGCCCACACCAGTATAAGGAGCCGGACAGAAGTATCTTTTACCTCTCTGTCCGACTCCTTATTTGTTATCAAAGTCGATTGCTATATTCTGACATCAAACTCCCATTTTCAACGTATCTCTGTTGTATATCAATCATAACACTGCCAGGAAACGCCCAAATGCCGCCAGTCCCTCTTCATTACATTTGTACACTCCGGCATCCTCCAATACCTGACAGAAGACCTTTCCAACTTCCTGTTGAAGGATTTCATCAATTGTATCTTTGTTGATGTTTGTGTACTTCGGAAGGAATTCTGCTACCCAATCTGCATGCTTTTCGATTGTCTCATCAGAACGAATATCTTTTCCTTCCAGAATGTATTCTTTCAAAGTCTCAAGCTCACCTTTTAATCGTGCCGGAAGCACCGCAAGTCCCATTACTTCAATGAGTCCGATATTTTCCTTCTTGATATGATGAAGATTGGCATGAGGATGATATACTCCAAGCGGATGTTCTTTTGTTGTGATATTATTCCTCAAAGTCAGATCCAATTCATAGAGTTCACCTCGTTTACGGGCAATCGGAGTGATTGTATTATGTGGCTGACCATCTGTCTGTGCAAAGATAAATGCCGCTTCATCGGTATAGCCTCTCCATGCTTTCAAAATATGTTCCGCCAGCTCAATAATTCGTTTCTCGTCTGTACACTGTAAACGAATTACCGATAAAGGCCATTTTACAATTCCGGCCGTTACATCTTCATACCCTGTAACAGTAAACGTTTTCATGATTGGAGCTTTTGCCATTGCAAATGTATAGTGTCCTCCCTGAAAATGATCATGACTTAAAATCGAACCACCGACAATCGGGAGATCTGCATTGGATCCCAGAAAATAGTGTGGGAACTGTTTAATAAAGTCAAATAACTTGATAAACGCATTCTTATCAATTTTCATCGGTGTATGTTCTCCGTTAAATACGATACAATGTTCATTGTAATATACATAAGGAGAGTACTGGAACCCCCATTTCGAATCATTGATCGTAATCGGAATGATTCTGTGATTTTCTCTGGCAGGATGATTGCTCCGTCCTGCATAGCCTTCGTTTTCCATGCAAAGCTGACATTTCGGATAAGAAACAGTTGCTGCATTACGTGCCGCAGCAATTGCTTTTGGATCTTTCTCCGGCTTCGATAAATTAATTGTAATATCCAGCGTACCATAATCGGTATCAACCGTCCATTTCATATCTTTTGCCACACGATATCTTCGGATATAATTGCTATCCTGACTGAATTTGTAATAGTAATCCGTTGCCTTTTCCGGAGATGTACGATAATTTTCCCAGAATGTCTGCTGTACCTGTGCCGGACGCGGAAGTAAACAGTTCATAAGTTTCGTGTCAAACAGATCCCGATATGTAATACTGTTCTCTATAATCCCTCTTGTACATGCCTCATCTACTAACGCTTCCAAAATTTTTTCCAAATTCAAATCATTCACATCACAAGCGACATCTTCATAATTGTCCTCATGAAACAATTCCAATATTAAATTTGTTGTATAAATACGTTCACATTCCGGTGTAAGCCCTGTGTTGATTCCGTACTGTACTAATTTTTTTATATTTTCATATAATTTCATTATGCAAGCCTCCTTGCTCCGTCACCGATTTCCACTGTGTAGAATTCTGCCTCATGACCAACTTTTTCTTTATAAGCCTTTCCGATTGTCTCGATAAATGTATCAATCGCATCATTCTTTACAATGCTGACTGTACATCCACCGAATCCACCGCCTGTGATACGTGAACCGATCACTCCAGGTGTATTCCATGCCAGATCCACCAGGATATCAATCTCCTCGCAGGAGACTTCATAATCATCCCGCAGTGAAATGTGTGACTGATTCATTAACTGTCCGAACAATTCAATGTTATTCGCTTTTAATGCCGCAACTGCATCGATTGTACGCTGGTTTTCCGCAACTGCATGTTTGGCACGCTGGATCTTGATTTCATCACCGATGACCGCTTTGTGTTTCTCAAATGTATCCATATCCAATTCTCCAAGAGACTGGATGGACACTTCTTTCTGTAAAGCAGCAAGTGCATCCGCACATTCTTGACGACGTGTATTGTACGCAGAGTCTACCAGACTGTGTTTGACTTTGCTGTTTGTGATAATGATCTTGGCATCTTTTAATTTGACCGGAGCATATTCATAATGTAATGTACTTGTATCAAGGAAAATCGCATTGTCTGCTTTCCCCATTGCAACTGCAAACTGATCCATGATACCACAATTACATCCGTTAAAATTATTTTCTGAATACTGTCCGATCAATGCCAGATCTGTCATCGTAAGCGTATCAATCTCATATAAGTCCTTTAAGATAACACCGGTTAAAACCTCAAGAGAAGCAGAAGAGGAGAGACCGGAACCATTTGGAATATTGCCCCAAATAACCATGTCAAATCCTGTATCCAAAGTGTATCCTTTCTCTGCGAATGCCCACACAACCCCCAACGGATAATTTGCCCAGTTATATTCTTTGTGATAAGACAGATCAGAAAGTGTCACCTCAATCATTCCAAAATGATCCAGATTCATAGAATAGAAATGAATTTTATTGTCCGCTCTTTTTCTTGCAGCTCCATAAGTTCCAATCGTTAATGCACACGGAAATACATGACCTCCATTGTAATCTGTATGTTCTCCGATCAAGTTCACGCGTCCCGGTGAAAAATAAAAACGGGTATCTGAAACATCGCCAAAAAGTTCTTCAAATTTTTTAAAAAGTTTTTCCTGCATGATATAGTATCCTCGCTTTCCGTTATCCTGGTCAAAGTACCTAATACGTGCGTTCTCTGACCTTTGTTAATTTTATTATACTGACAGATGTTAAAAAAGTATATAAAAAATACGTGCAAAAATATGTAAAAATGTTGCATTTAAAATGCTGTTATATATATAATAAAAGAAGAATGATCATGAGGTGTAGCAATGAACAATACATATAAATATTCCTTTAAAGCAAGAAAAAAACTCCTGAGTTCGCTTTCCGTATATAATGTCGGACATCAGATGTGTGAGCCGGGATATCAGTGGGGGCCGGGAGTTCGTAATCATTATTGTATCCATCATATCATCTCCGGATACGGCTGGTATGAAGTAAACGGCAATATCACCAGACTCTCTGCAGGAGATACCTTTATCCTCTATCCGGATACAGAAGTAAAATATTATGCAGACAAGCACAATCCTTGGGAATATGCCTGGGTAGGATTTATGGGTGATGATGCGGATGCACTTGTAAGAGCAACGGACTTTAGGAAAAAGCAGCCCTGGATAAAAAGCGGAAATCTTCCAAACGAATTGATCAAAAAACAACTGGACGTGATTTACGATGTAAAAGGAAGCGACTACGAATCTGCAGTGTCCATGACCGGAGCACTTTATACCTTACTGTCAACTTTTATGCACTATGCCAAGCCAAAGGAAGATGTCCAGAATAGCCAGCGGATCTATGTAGAACAGGCAAAAGATTATATTTCAACGAACTATTCTTATCCGATTACCGTAGAAGATGTTGCCTCTTATGTCGGGATCAGCAGAAGTTACCTGTTTCGTTCTTTTCAATCTGTACAGAACCAGTCTCCGAAAGAATATCTGATTGAATACAGGATCAAAAGAGCCCGGCATCTGCTTCGTGAAACTTCCCTGTCCATCGCCAGTATTGCATATTCCGTAGGATTTGAAAATAATCTTTATTTTTCCAAAGCGTTTAAAAGTAAGATGCAGATGACACCTTCTGAATACCGAAAGATTCAACAGCAATAAATTGGTCCTTATACGATAAAATATCATGAACGCTATTTCATTTCGCATATATTTAAAGGAAATGGGTTGATATAGGAATGAATTTTCATGCAAATAAATAAAAATTGCATACATCGGATCAAACTACTTGGAATCGGCTACGTGATTCTTCTTCTCGTCATTTCACAGTCTTTTGGAGTGATACAGTTATATCCTTCTGCGAAAACCACAGGAACTACAGAAACTGTAAGTGTTACAGAAGAAGCGAGAGAAAAACCTATGATTGCATTGACCTTTGACGATGGTCCAAACGCACGGTCCACACCGAAGCTTTTAAGTGGTTTAAAAGAGCGGAACGTACATGCTACATTTTTCCTGATCGGAGAAAATATTGAGCAGGGCAACAATCGTCAGATTGTTAAGCAAATGTATGAAGAAGGACACCTCATCGGAAATCATACCTATCATCATCTGGAAATCACCAAATTAAATGACGAAAAGGCATATGAGGAAATCAAAAGCACCAATGATTTAATTGAAAGCATCACCGGGGAAGCACCCGGATATATGCGACCACCATTTGGGGCATGGCAGCGAAATTTGGAACAGAAGATCCAGATATTTCCTGTTATGTGGACCGTAGACCCGTTGGATTGGACAACGGAAAATGTCGATGAAATTGTGAATAAAGTAGTGACGGAAACACAAGAAAATGATATTATCTTGTTACATGACTGTTACAGTAGTTCTGTCTTAGCAGCACTTCGAATCATTGATCTGCTTCAGGCAGAAGGCTATCAGTTCGTTACAGTAGACAAATTGCTTCTAAATTAACTAGAAGCGAAAGGAAGATAACTATGGATTTATTTGATTATATGAGAGAAAACCAACAAGAGAAAGAATCTCCGTTGGCATCAAGGATGCGCCCGACAACCTTAGACGAAGTGGTTGGACAGCAGCATATTATCGGAAAAGACAAATTATTATACAGAGCCATCAAAGCCGACAAACTTGGCTCCATCATTTTTTACGGTCCTCCCGGAACAGGAAAGACAACCCTTGCCAAAGTGATCGCGAATACAACCAGTGCCGAATTCAAGCAGATCAATGCAACCGTAGCAGGAAAAAAAGATATGGAAGAAGTTGTAAAAGATGCCAAAAATCTTCTCGGCATGTACGGGAAAAAGACAATTCTGTTTATCGATGAGATTCATCGTTTCAATAAAGGCCAGCAAGATTATCTGCTTCCGTTCGTAGAAGACGGAACAATCACCTTGATCGGTGCGACAACAGAAAATCCATACTTTGAGGTAAATGGAGCGCTTCTTTCCCGCTCCAGCGTATTTGAATTACACGCATTAGACAAAGAAGATATCAAACAGCTCCTTCGCCGTGCAGTATATGATAAAGATAAAGGAATGGGCAGCTATAAAGCTGATATTGATGAAGATGCTTTAGACTTTCTTGCAGATATTGCAGGTGGTGATGCAAGAAGTGCCTTAAACGCAGTAGAGCTTGGTATTCTGACAACAACCCGCAGCGAGGATGGTCTGATCCATATCACATTGGATGTCGCATCCGAATGTATTCAAAAGAGAGTTGTGCGTTACGATAAGACCGGAGACAATCACTACGATACCATTTCCGCCTTTATCAAAAGTATGAGAGGTTCCGACCCGGATGCTGCCGTTTATTATCTTGCCAAAATGCTGTACGCCGGAGAAGATGTCAAATTTATTGCAAGACGAATTATGATCTGTGCAGCAGAAGATGTAGGCAATGCAGATCCAATGGCTTTAAATGTTGCCGTGTCTGCTGCCCAGGCTGTCGAGCGAATCGGAATGCCGGAATCGCAGATCATCTTATCTCAAGCAGTACTCTATGTCGCCACTGCACCAAAAAGCAATTCCGCTGTCAATGCCATCATGATGGCAAACGAATCGGTTCGTAATGTAAAGACAACCGTTCCGACACATTTGCAGGATGCTCATTATAAGGGAGCTCAAAAATTAGGTCACGGTATTGGTTACCAATATGCACACAATTATCCGAATCATTATGCACACCAGCAGTACCTTCCGGATGAAATAAAAAATGCCAGGTTCTATGAACCCGGCGATCTTGGTCATGAAAAACAAGTCAAAGCTTGGTTACAAAAGCTTCGCGAGCAGTAGTGCATAAAGACTTTGACTTTGTACATTCCAGTTATTTGCAATGGTTTCAGCCTCTTTTTTCGTCGGAACAGTTAGTTTCAGATCAATGAGGCTGGAATCATTTTCTACAATTTGACAATGTACTTCATATTCGTGATTTGGTTTCAGATAATACTCTGTCTTAACCGCAGCTTCTTCTTTCAGATCATAGCTTTTTTCTTCCAGAAAATCATCAATATCATGCTGAATCTCCGGAGAGATTTTATTGCTGAAAAACTGAATGGTCTTGCTTCCTTCCTCCGTCAGATGATAGAGCGTACGATTATGTGTATTTTCGGCAAGAATCAGCTCCGAGTCAAGCATCTCTGAAATTGTACTTTGTAATTTAAAATAATTCGTATAACCTTTATCCAGAATAAACTCTGAAATCTGGGAAGTTGTCAATGGAAAATCTACCTTTTCCAACATATAAAGTATGATTAATTTATATAATGTAAATGATTCAGACATGATACTCCTTTCCCTGCCAGATATCCGCTTCTTTCAGATAGCGGTGAAATGTATTTAATATCGTTCTTTTCTGGCTTGTCCACAGCGGTGCAATAAGCAGTTCTTTTGGTCCGTCTCCAGTCAAGCGATGGATGGTAATATCCGGGCGAAGCCTTGCAACACAGCTTCCTAAAAGCTCAATATATTCCTCCATCGTCGGACTCCAAAATGGTCGTGCTTCATAATCTCGAGCCAAATCCGTCCCTTTTAATATATGCAGCAACTGAAGCTTAATTCCCTGAATGTCCATCCCATTCAAATAATCTATTGTCTCCAGCATCATCTCTTTACTTTCTCCAGGCAATCCCAATATCGTATGTGTGATAACTGTAATGTTTCGTTTTCTCAAATTCTTTACAGCTTCTTCAAACACTTCGAGCGGATACCCTCTGCGAATATATTGTGCAGTTTTCGGATGGATCGTCTGCAATCCAAGCTCAATCCAAACCGGCTTTATCTGATTAATCTCTTCAAGTAGATTCAATACTTCTTCCTGCAGACAATCCGGCCTTGTTGCGATAGAAAGAATCCGTACATCCGCATCTTCAACCGCTTCCATATATAGCTTTCTTAGATAGTCAACCGGTGCATAAGTATTGGTAAATGCCTGAAAATATGCAATATATGCATGTACCGGTCTTTTCTTCGTCAGTTCGGCTTTTCCAATAGCCAGTTGTTCCGAGATAGAACATAAAACTGATCCGGCAAAATCGCCGGAACCGGCTGCACTACAAAAAATGCAGCCGCCCCGACCAACCTTTCCATCTCTGTTCGGACAGGTCATTCCTCCGTTAAGTGTAATCTTATAGACTTTTTCACCATAACGTTGCTTCAAATCATAATCCATGGAATGGTAACGCTTTTCGCCCCAACGATTCATTAAATCAAATCCTTTACCGCTTTACTTACCACATCTGCAACACGAGGGTCAAATGCTTCCGGAAGAATGTTATTTTCATTCAATTCCTCATCCGGCACAAGACCTGCAATTGCTTTTGCGGTAGCAAGTTTCATCTCTTCTGTGATCTGTGTTGCCCGACCTTCCAATGCTCCTTTAAAAATTCCAGGGAAAGCAACGACATTGTTTACCTGATTTGGAAAATCAGAACGTCCTGTTCCGACTACTTTGGCACCGGCTTCTTTTGCCAGATCCGGCATGATCTCAGGAACTGGATTGGCCATTGCAAACAGAATCGCATCTTTATTCATAGAAGCAACCATCTCTTTTGTAACAATATTCGGAGCGGATACTCCTACAAAGATATCTGCACCTTTAAGTGCATCAGCAAGTGTTCCTTTCTGACCTTCGAGATTTGTAACTTCTACCATTTTCTGCTGCATCCAGTTCAGATTCGGCGAATCTTTTCCGATAATTCCATTGATATCACACATTGTAATGTGCGGGAAGCCATATGTTAAAAGCAGTTTTGTAATGGCAACACCTGCTGAACCGGCACCATTTACAACAACACGGCAGTTTTCTTTTTCCTTTCCGGTTACTTTTAACGCATTGATAATACCTGCAAGAACTACAATAGCGGTTCCATGCTGGTCATCATGGAATACCGGAATATCAAGAAGCTCTTTTAAACGCTCTTCAATCTCAAAGCAACGCGGTGCGGAGATATCTTCCAGATTGATTCCACCAAATGCCGGTGCAATATGAACCACTGTTTTAATGATCTCTTCTGTATCCTGTGTGTCCAGACAGATTGGGACCGCATTTACGCCGCCAAATTCTTTAAATAATACGGCTTTTCCTTCCATAACCGGCATTGCGGCTTTGGCACCGATATTGCCCAGACCAAGTACCGCACTTCCGTCTGAAACAACGGCAATCGTATTCGCTTTAATTGTATATTTATAAGCAGCTTCCGGATCTTCGGCAATCACTTTACATGGTTCTGCAACTCCCGGAGTATAAGCAATGGCAAGGTCTTCTCTGGAATTCACATGAGATTTTGCAATTGTCTCGATTTTACCATTCCACTGTTCGTGCATCTGTAATGCTTTTTCGCTGTTTGTCATAGTTTTGTACCTCTTCTTTATTATAATAATATCTGAAAATTATCATATCACTCTTAAAGAATTGGCGCAAGAGAGGATTCATTACAGTTCACAGTACCTGTGAACTGTAACGATTGTTCCATAGATTTTGTAAAAAACTCTTTTATTTTCTTATTATTTGATGTATACTAGCGTTAGCTTTAATTCATTTGAGTCGATTCAGACTCAATTTCCCGCAATTTTACAAAAGCAAATAAATATAAAGTGAAAACTATTTAAAACATATTTCTTATAATCCAAAAGAAAGGAATCCATGTATGACAAGAGAAAAATATGAATCATTGCCGTTGGCAACATTGAAAGAACTTGCAAAAGCCAGAAACATGAAAGGCATCTCTACCATGAAGAAGAAAGATCTGATCGATGCGATGCTGACACAGGACGCTGCTGACAAGCAGGAGGCTGCCAACACAGAAGCAAAAGAAGAAATCAAAGAAGAATTGAAAGAGAAGAAAGAAACAACGGATATTGAACAGTTAGACAGCGGGAAAGCTGCCAACGGAATCTTAGAAGTACTTCCAGACGGATATGGTTTTATCCGTTGCGAAAATTATCTTCCGGGAGAGAACGATGTCTATGTTTCTCCTTCACAGATCCGCAGATTCAATCTGAAAACAGGTGATATCTTAACCGGAAATACAAGAATCAAAACGCAGGGAGAGAAATTCAGCGCACTGCTTTATGTTTCTACCATCAATGGGATCCGTCCGGCAGAAGCAGCAAAGCGTCCAAACTTTGAAGATTTGACACCAATCTTTCCAAACAAACGAATTCAGTTGGAAGAAGCAACAAGTAGTACTGCCATGCGAATCGTAGATTTACTTTCTCCTATCGGAAAAGGGCAGCGTGGTATGATCGTTTCTCCACCGAAAGCAGGTAAAACAACATTATTGAAAGAAGTTGCCCTGTCTGTACAAAAATCAGAGCCGGATATGCATTTACTGATTCTCTTGATTGATGAACGACCGGAAGAGGTAACTGATATCCGTGAGGCGATCGCCGGTCCAAATGTCGAAGTTATCTACTCTACTTTCGATGAATTACCGGAACATCATAAGCGTGTATCCGAGATGGTGATTGAACGTGCCAAACGACTCGTAGAACATGGAAAAGATGTTATGATCCTGCTTGACAGTATTACACGTCTTGCAAGAGCCTATAACCTCACTGTACCACCATCAGGAAGAACCCTTTCCGGAGGTCTTGACCCTGCTGCACTGCATATGCCAAAACGTTTCTTTGGTGCAGCCAGAAATATGAGAGAGGGCGGAAGTCTTACGATTCTTGCGACCGCACTGGTTGAAACCGGAAGTAAAATGGATGATGTCGTATATGAAGAATTCAAGGGAACCGGTAATATGGAACTGGTTCTGGATAGAAAACTTCAGGAAAAACGTGTATTTCCTGCAATCGATATTCCAAAATCCGGAACGAGAAGAGAAGATCTGCTGCTTTCCAAAGAAGAACAGGATGCTGTATATATTATAAGAAAAGCACTGAACGGTCTGAAAGCAGACGAAGCAGTAGACAACCTGCTGAACACCTTTGACCGAACAAAGAATAATGCGGAACTGGTTCAAAAAGTAATCCGTCAGAAATTTATTTAAAAACTTATAAAAAAAACTTGCAATGTCTCAAAGGTTATGTTATACTGAGATAGCTGTTTAGAGAGTAAATAACTATATTTTAAATAGAGAGGTGAAAATCATGAGAGAAGGAATCCATCCAGAATACCATCAGGCAACAGTAACTTGCAACTGTGGTAATACATTTGTAACAGGTTCTACAAACGAAAGCATTCACGTAGAAATTTGTTCTAAGTGTCATCCATTCTACACAGGTCAGCAGAAAGCTACACAGGCTCGCGGACGTGTAGACAAGTTCAACAAGAAATATGGTATGAAATAAGAATTTGTTATGCAGGCTGAGGTAGATATATCTCAGCCTCTTATCATTTTATGAGTAATTATGGTTTCTGCTGTAGGGCGTTTCCAACATGCAGGAATCCATTGAGGTCAGCAGCTTCATAAGGGGCACTGACCTTTTTCAAAATATAATCGAAATGTTTTCCCGTTTATCTTTCCGATAAACGGAGGCAGCATAAAAGACAGGAGACATATTATGAAATCATCCAACATCGGCGGGCAGGCTGTCCTCGAAGGAATTATGATGCGAAACGGAGATAAATATGCAGTTGCCGTTCGAAAGCCGGATCAGGAAATTGAGGTTAGCGTAGAAGACTATAAAAGTGTAATTCCCTGGAACGCAGGAAAGAAAATTCCGTTCATCCGTGGAATTTTCAGCTTTGTGGATTCGTTAGTCTTAGGCATGAAAACTTTGACTTACTCTGCATCTTTTTACGAGGAGGAAGAGGAAACTGAGAAAGAGCTGACAGAAGAAGAGCTTCGCAGGCAGGAAAGAAAGGATCAGATATTTATGAATCTGACCGTTGTAATTTCTGTAATACTTGCAGTTGCAATTTTTATGGTTCTTCCTTATTTCCTCAGCAATTTTCTAAAAGATTATGTTACATCCCGTTTTGTGATGACCGTGATAGAGGGAATTATCCGTATGGCCATCTTCCTTGCTTACATAGCACTGGTATCACATATGAAAGATATCCAGAGAACGTTTATGTATCACGGAGCAGAACACAAATGTATTAACTGCATTGAACATGGGATGGAACTTAATGTTGACAATGTAAGAAAAAGCTCCAAACAACACAAACGCTGTGGAACCAGTTTTCTTTTCTTTGTCATGATTGTCAGTATTATTTTCTGCTTTTTCATTACAGCAGAATCGCAAATGCTTCGAGTGCTTATTCGAATCGCTTTGATGCCGTTTATTGCGGGGGTATCTTTTGAGATTATCCGTCTTGCCGGAAACAGTGAGAATCCCTTCGTGAATCTGTTAAGCCGACCGGGAATGTGGGTTCAGAACCTGACAACCAAAGAACCGGACGATTCGATGATCGAAGTTGCGATTGCAGCAGTTGAAGCAGTATTTGACTGGAAAGCATATTTAAATGAAAACTTTGGATTTGAGTATAAATAAGATTTTTAATAAAAACAAAATTTATAATTGGAGTAGAAACAGATGACTTTAAAAGAACTGTATAACACAGGAACCAAAATACTTACCGATGCATCCATCCAAGAGAGTTCGCTGGATGCATGGTATTTATTAGAACATGTAACCGGAATCAGCCGGACCCGGTATTTTGTGGATTCACAAGAACCTGTAAAAAGCGAACTGGAAGACACCTATCTCCAATTGATTCAAAAACGTGCAGAACATATTCCATTGCAGCACCTGACCGGTGTACAGGAATTTATGGGATTGGAATTTCAGGTCAATGAACATGTCTTGATTCCAAGACAGGATACCGAAATCCTTGTTGAGACTGTACTCGAACAACTTGACATGCTGCCGGATACTCTGGATTTGTTAGATATGTGTACGGGTTCTGGATGCATCTTGTTGAGTGTTTTATATTATGGATGCAAGAAAAAACAGATTTCCGGATCAGGCGTTGATATTTCCGAAGAAGCTTTAAAAGTAGCTAAGGAAAATGCAGCCAGATTAAAGATTTCAGCCGATTTTACACAAAGCGATCTGTTTTCTAATATATCCGGAAAGTATTCGATGATCGTATCCAATCCCCCCTATATCCGAAGCAGTGTAATCGAGACGCTTCAAGAAGAGGTGAAAGATCATGACCCTCTCCTCGCACTGGACGGAATGGAAGACGGGTTGCACTTTTATCGAAGAATCATCACAGAATGTCAGTCTCATTTGCAAGACAACGGCTATCTGCTGTTTGAAATTGGACATGACCAGGGACGGGATGTCTCAGACCTCATGAAAGCAGCGGGATTTCGGGATGTCACAGTAAAAAAAGACCTTGCAGGACTTGACCGGGTTGTATTTGGTGTGTATTGCCGTTTTCGGCCTTGCCGAAATCTC
>DAVZKO010000048.1:0-20519 GCA_052272205.1 Schaedlerella sp.
AGGAAAATGGTTCACACCACTTCGTGAGGCAATTCAGGCATTTATGGATGTCACACAGGAATATGTAACAGGAGAAGTAAAATTCAAACTGTATAAAGGTAATATTATCAAAGCCGGTGAGACCTCTCCATACTCTCTGTACAGTGAATCTCTTGCAAGTTTCACAACAGGTGATTTATATGATCACCACGATGCAGATGGATTCATCACATTGTTCGGATTGCCATTGAAAGTTCGCGCTATGAAAATGCAGGAGTTAAAAAAGAATAAATAATTTTGATTCAATAAATCAAGAGAGACGCAAGTAAAACTTGCGTCTCTCTTTTTACACTTGTGCATGATTTATAAACTGTCGAAATAGTTCTCTCATCTGTTCCGATTCTCGGTACATACATTCCGGATGCCATTGTACACCGATCGCGAATTTGTGTTTCGGCATTTCCAGTGCTTCTATCGTTTTATCTGAGGCTTTCGCAGATACGATCAATCCATTTCCCAGATTTTCAATCGTTTGATGATGGTAACTGTTCACATATAATCTCTGTCCGATATAAGTTCTCAATTGACTTTCCGCTTCTACAACAATCTTGTGGCTTACTTCGCTTCTCTCGTTTGATTGCTGCATATGTTCCAGATGCCTTCCCGGCTGCAAAGAGATGTCCTGATAAATACTTCCACCACAAGCTACATTATAAACCTGCATTCCCCGACAAATTGCAAGCATGGCCTTCCCTGTTTTCAATATCCGTTTCATTGTACGGATCTGAAATAAATCCAGTGTAATATTCGTCTTTCCATTTCCGTTTTTTGGTTCCTGTCCAAATAACAGTGGTGTAATATCATTTCCCCCGCAAAATAAGAAACCATCGCAAAGAGTCGCGTATTGCTCAATCATATAATCAGATCTTACCAATGGAAGTACAAGCGGAATCCCGCCAGAATATCGAACTGATTGAATATAATCATTTGAAACAAATTGCTTATTACCATCGATAAATCCACAAATTATAATTCCTATTTTCGGTTGCATTTTCTTCCTCCATACCTGACATGCTCTAGCATATGTTATTTTTAAATGCAATATACCCTAAAATGAATAAGATTTTTTCAATTGAATATACTACTTTTTTGTAATCACAAGCATAAAGGAGGATTTATTTATGTCAGAATTATCTATTTTGGACTTACAAAATCTTCGTCATTTGATTGGCGGATACGAGACAACACACTGCAAAATGACAGATTATGCATCTCAGACAGAGGATGCAGAGGTAAAAAAATTGTTTCAGGATGCTGCAGATTCTGCAATGAAAAACAAACAGGATCTGATGAAATTTTTATAAGTAAGGAGGGGATGATCCAATGGATGAAAAAACAATGGTAAATGATGCCCTTGTCGGGGTAAACGGTGAATTGAAAAGATTTGGAGATATGATCGCACAGACCGAAAACAAAGAATTAAAACAATGTTTAAAGCAGATTCGTAACCAATGCGAAATGTCACAGGAAAAACTGTATCAGGTAGCTCGTGAAAAGAGTTACTATGTTCCGGCCGAAAAAGCAACACAGGAAGAGGTTGAACATGTCAAATCTATTTTGACGCAACCTAAAACGTTCTAAAAAAATAAATGAATCTTGTTGAATAAATGAAAAGTCAACAGATCTCTTAGCATTCTGTAAATAAAAAGAGCATGTCTCTCCGAATTGATACAATTGAAGATACATGCTCTTTTTATAATTTATAATTATTGGCTTAATTATTTTTTACTCTTATTCCAAAGCTCTTCTGCTTTCTCGGCCCACTCTGCTGCATAAGCATCGCATTTTGCACATAAATGTTCGACATTCTCAGGTGACTGCATATCTGTTGATTTAGCACCGGTCTTTTCTACCATCTCTCTTAACTTCTCAGGATTTTCCAACATCGGACATGGACGGAGATGATTCTCATTAAACGGCTGTCCGTCATGGTATGCCATAAATAAAGGCTGTCTCAATGCATCTAAAAGACTTACTTCTTTGATATTTGCTCCAGAGTAGTGAATGAATACACACGGTTCTACATCTCCGTTTGGATTGATATGACAGTAGTTTCTTCCGCCTGCAATACATCCGCCTACGAATTCTCCATCGTTCTGGAAATCGAATGTAAAGATTGGTTTTCCGCCTTCTTTCGCACGAATCTCACGAATTCTATGATACATATATTCACGCTGCTCTTTTGTTGGGAGCAATTCTACTGCGGCATCATTTCCTACCGGCATATAATGGAAATACCAAGCGTAACGGCATCCTTTTTCAATGATCATATCCAGGAACTCATCGGAGGTAACCGTATCGATATTTGCTCTTGTATAGCAGATGGATGTACCAAATATCTGGCCGTGTGCTTTTAAGGTATCCATTGCTTTCATTACTTTTTCGTAGACTCCACTTCCACGTCTTCCATCATTGACTTCCGCATATCCTTCCAAACTGATTGACAATGAAAGGTTACCGACACGATCCATCTCTTCACAGAATGCATCATCTACTAAGGTACCATTTGTAAATGCATGAAATGCACAGTCATTGTGTTTCTCGCATAATTTGATAATATCAGCTTTTCGAACAAGCGGTTCTCCGCCAGTATACATATAGAAATAGATTCCCAATTCTTTTCCCTGTGTAATGATGCTGTCCAGTTCATCATACGTCAAAGACATTGTATGACCATATTCAGCAGCCCAACATCCCGTACAATGTAAGTTACAGGCACTGGTAGGATCCATCAAAATCAGCCATGGAATATTGCACTGATATTTTTCACGCATCTCATGCATGATCTTTGTTCCGCTTAACATTGCCTCAAATCCAAGATTCATTGCAGTTTTCTTGATAACATTTGGACTTACTTCATCAAAAATGCGATTCACATACTGCATCCATTTACTGTCTTTGTCTCGGATCATTTCTCTTGCAGCTTCATAAGATTCTGGTTTAAAACGATCTTTTGCAAAATTTTCCGTCAAATCTACAATTTTCAATAAACTCTTCTCACGGTTTTCCGGGTCCTTGTTTAAATATTTTAATGTTACGTCTGCGGCTGCACCGAATGCAGCTCTGGCAGCCTGATGTCTGATTGTTGCCATATCTCTCACCTTTCCTTTATCTTAATGTTTTTCTATGAAACAGATTTAATACAAATGCTAATAATAAAGTGTTCGTATAATTAATTCAAGTGCACCGAACAACAAGATGCATCCTCCGATCGTCACCGCAGTTCTTCTAAACTGACATCCCATCCAATAACCGATGTACATACCGATTATAACCAGAGTAAGTGTAACAATTCCTATGATGAATACCAGTAACAAGAAATCTGTCTCCAGAAAGCCAAATCCAACGCCTGCAATAAAAGAGTCAATGCTTGTAATACATGCCCATATTACAATCTGCTTTGCGGAAATCACTTCCTCCTTTTTTTCTTCGACTGGTTTTTCCCTGATTGCTTTCACAATCATGTAAACTCCAAGACCAAGAAAAATTAAAACTGAAAATGTGTTTGAATTCTGACCAGCAACAGATTCCCATCGTGCAATGACTGGGATGTTAGTCAGTAAATTGCCAAGAATCATACTGATTACCTGCCAGAGTGTAAAAATACTGCAGATTTTAAATAGATTCTTTTTTCTAATTTCCGACATCATGGCCCCTTTACATAAAGCATATGCAAATACATCCATGGTTAATCCAACGGAAATCAGGATGATTTCTAGTAAGCTCAACATTTTCACTCCCTTCTTCTTGATTTGTTTATTGTATCAGAAGGTATGGTTATAATGTAATATTCAGACGTTGTAAAATGTAACAGCTCAATGACAATTTCTTTGTAGCTGTTATAAATCAAGTTACATTTTTCATAATTTGTAGCCATCCTTTATGAATAATTTTTTCAAAAAACAGGATTTTTATTTTCCCCAAAATATGTTATACTTAGATTTCAAATGTAAGATGTAATAATTGAATTTGTATTGCACAATTCTTATTTTAAGGAGAGTTATCCATTATGGAAGATAAGAAAGAATTGACAAAAGACCTGCTTACCGCATCCTTTAGAGAACTGGTTCTTCAGGTCCCTTTTGATAAAATTACGATCAAGATGATTACGGATGGAGCAGGAGTTATCCGACCAACTTTCTATAAACATTTTCAAGATAAATATGAAGTTCTGGAATGGATATTAAAAACAGAGATTGAAGATAAAGTTCAGGTGTTGATTGATAATAATATGGAAGAAGACATTTTCCGACTATTATGTAATTGCCTTGAGAAAGACCATGTATTTTACCGAAAAGCTTATGAGATTCAGGGACAGAATTCTTTTGAAGAACTAATGAGTGATTACATATATCGACTATTTTTACAGATTTTATCGAAGTATCCGTTGAAGTCACCGGATAAGCTTGCAGTTCTTACAATAGAAGCAATTGCCCGTTTTTATACATTTGGTTTGGCAGATTCTTTAAAATACTGGATTTGTCAGGACACAACGTTCTCAGGTGATGAAGTTCATGCAGCATATAATTATATTATTCGTAACTCGGTACTTGATTTGTTAGAATATCCAACTCGATAAATCATTTAAATCAGACATAAGAAAAAGATATCTCGGCAATTTAAACTTTGCCTGAGATATCTTTTTTAATCTCTATTCTTGATGTATAATCCGTAATTCCATGTCCGACATTTGGATTTTCTACCGAGTACACTACATCTGCCAGAAATCCTCCCAAAAGGAGGATACACGTCCAAACACCAATCCAGCTTTGCAGCTTGCGTAAATAATTATCCAGCATCGGTGCGAGTAAGTATACAAGAATCATTCCTCCGATTCCGAATGTCAAAAGTCCTTCGGCACAGATCCTGCCATCCAAATTCAGAAAATATCCTTGATAATCCCACCACTTCTTTCCGTCATATAGTGTCTCTATATAATAGGAGGTCATATATTCTAAAAATCCGGCCAACACAACAATGGAGACGAATTCCCATATCGGCTTCCTTCGCAAACGATATAACAACGTCAAAACCAGCAGCCCCCCTGCTCCATAGATTGGAAGCCATGGACCATGCAACATTCCACGATTCACAAAGGTTCCATCGGTGACAAAATGCATACTTACTTCCCATATCCACCCGGCTATATTAAAAATAAAAAACATAAGAACCAATGTTGTTGGAGAATATCTTCTCATATAGTTAATATGACCGGCTTTTGCATCTTTTTCTTTTTCAGGAATTGGAAAGAGTCTTGCAGGATATCCTTTTCCAGCTAAAGCATCCTGCATCAATTGAAACTTTGCCGCCTCATACTGCATCGTTTCCAATTGTAATTCTTCTTTTCGAGAATAAAAGGTAATTCCTAGATTACGGGCAAGAAATCCTCGGATTCCTTTCAAATTCTCTGTGTTTTTAGGTAAGTAGTAATCCATGAAAAGTACATCTATATATGCCTCATCCAACGTTAGTGCATCTGCTTTTTCGTACAGATAAACGTCGTTAAGTAATTCTGCACCTTTGATCTCATTTTTCTTTGCTAAACTTCGAATCTGAACATAGAATTCGGTATATGTAGCCAGTCTATATTGATTGGCGTATAATAACTCGGAAATTCCAAAAGTCGCAATCCCAAGTAAATCCCATAGCAGGAAAGAAATTTCCAATTTAAAACATTCCCATTTATATCCGTCCATCATCCGTCGCGATAACGTAATCGCATCTCGCCATCCAACGTCCGGGTTTTCAGCAACAATATAGGGAACAAGATAATACGAATAGTGTTTGATGATTCCTCCGATGATCGTACACATCCACAAAGTCTGAAACAGCACTCGCATCGCCAGTGTTATGGCTACCTTACACCATCTCTTTACTTTTGCAAGAAATAAAAGTCGTTGGAATGGTACTTTATCGTAGGTTCTGCATTCCAGGAACATTCTTCGGATAATTGTCTGAAGGACATTCTTTATAAACATCCATACGAAAAAGAGAATAATTGCGGATAATACAACCAAAAATGCAATGATTACATTCTCTGTGAACCCAATACTTTCTATTGCGCTGATTATCACAACCAGAAAATATCCGGATGAAATATTATTTACAACTTCTGCAAGAACGCCTCTGCTTCTTCCAAGTATAAGTTCATGTTCTGTCGTACCGCTCTGCATGATCTCATCAAACTTGATTTTATCTGATAACATATATGCATCATCTATATGTCCTTCTAATGCAACTTTTGCAACCTCCATTAACGCCAGTTGCGGTTTTAGTTGAATGATATTTTCAGGAGCATCTGTTTCCTCATGTGTCTCTGCACTTTCTATTCGCACAAAATCCAAGGTAGATGAAAATTCTGTACCAAATAATGCCATACCAAGACAAATCACCAGCAGTAACCAATAATGACGCTTGATTACCTGTTTTGCCCGTTTTTTCATCTCTTTTCGCTTAAGCATAACATTGCCTCCATGTATTAGATAACTAAGATATGTTTTATATTATCATATTTTCCAAAATTTTTCTGTATTATTTTCTATAACATTTGATTTCTATAAAAATTACGAAGCAAATAACGAAGGATTTGATTTTTTATGACAAAATCAACCGAATAACACCATTATAATACAAAAAGCAGTTCCTCTGATTCGGAACTGCTTTTGTATTCTGATATATATTGCCAGAATCTTATAAATTACCAAGTAACTTATCGATACTAACTAATTTTACGCTTAATACAAAGATTTCTGCGGCCACTTTTAATTCTTCCAGTGTTGGATAAGATGGAGCAATACGGATATTGCTGTCTTTTGGATCTTTACCATATGGGAATGTTGCGCCAGCACCGGTCATAACCAATCCTGCTTCTTTTGCTTTTGCAACGATGGCTTTTGCACATCCTTCCATAGAATCAAAGGAAATGAAATAGCCTCCGCGTGGTGCAATCCATGAACCAATCTCCAATCCACCAAGCTCTCTATCCAATGTCTCCAATACAGCATCGAATTTAGGACGAAGAATGTCGGCATGTTTCTTCATATGTGCAACCATTCCGTTGATATCACCAAAGAATCTTGCATGGCGAAGCTGATTTACTTTATCATGTCCGATAGTCTGTACCTTCATCTGATTGCGGATTTCAGCAAGGTTCTCATCAGATGCTGCAATTGCTGCGATTCCAGAACCAGGGAAACTGATTTTAGATGTAGAAGAGAATTTATATACGAGGTTTGGATTACCTGCTTTTTCGCACTCTTCCAGAATC
The DNA here is from genome assembly GCA_052272205.1 of Schaedlerella sp. Classification (GTDB taxonomy): domain Bacteria; phylum Bacillota; class Clostridia; order Lachnospirales; family Lachnospiraceae; genus Schaedlerella. The sequence continues at coordinate 7,307 of DAVZKO010000048.1, forward strand.
TCAATCAACTGATCCTGTTTATCTTCATATAAATGATGGATTCCGTATGCATTATCCCAGTAAATACGGAAGTCTTTTGCTGCCGGTTTCAATCTGGCAAAGCGGCGTACTGTTTCATCGGAATATGTGATTCCCTGTGGATTTGAATATTTTGGTACACACCAGATTCCTTTGATCGCATCATCTTCGGCAACCAACTTCTCTACCATGTCCATGTCCGGTCCTGTAACAGTCATTGGTACATTGATCATCTCAATTCCAAAATGCTCTGTAATTGCAAAATGTCTGTCATATCCAGGTACAGGACAAAGGAATTTTACTTTGTCTAATTTTGCCCATGGTGTACTTCCGAGAACTCCGTGAGTCATCGCACGTGAAATCTGGTCATACATAACGTTCAGACTTGAATTTCCAAAAATAACGATGTTCTCTTTTGGAACTTCCATCATATCTGCCAGAAGCTGTTTAGCCTCTGCGATTCCATCTAATACCCCATAGTTTCTGCAGTCAACACCTTCCTGACAGACCAAATTTGTGTCACTTGTCAGTACATCCATCATTCCCATAGACAGATTCAACTGTTCTGCAGATGGTTTACCACGAGACATATCCAAGTTCAACCCTCTGGCTTTTACCTCCTCAAATTCTGCATCTAATTTTGTTTTGAGTTCTGTAAGCTCTTCCACACTTAAATTTTTGTATGCCGCCATCTTTGTATCCTCCAATTCTTTGCTAACTGATTAGTAGTTTATACGATTTTTGACTTTTCTTCAACCTTTTCTTGCAAAAAAAATCATTTTTTTCCATTTTTTGGTGTATTTAACAACTTTTTTGAAACTTTTTCGAAGAATATATTCATATTTTTGGCTCTTCTATGCGATTTTCGCATCTTACACAGGAGAATTTTCAAGAAAACCATTCATTAAAATAAAATCTCTATAAGAACATTGAGATTTACTCTGCATTGTTCTTATAGAGATTTTGCTTACAGTTCGAATTGTTTTTTTACTTCTTCAAAAGTTTTAATATTTTGCATATTCTGTGTTGGAGCATTCAACATTTTCTCCATATAAACAGTATCAAACCATTGATCAAATTTGTATCCGCTGTTTTCGATTCGTCCAACTAAATGATAGTCCATCTTTTCGTGAAATCTCATGCTGCCATATGTAGCTTGCTCCAACTCTGTTCTGGGCGGTGTAATCAATGCAAGTGCATTTACAATTCCCTGTGCTTTCAATATTTCCTCAAGTAAAGAATACAACCGACTTCCTATTCCCTGTTTGCGGCAATTTCTATCCAGATAAATGGTTGTCTCAACATTCCATCCATATGCTTTTCTCGGATGGAACTGTCCTGCGTAAGCATAACCGATAATCTTTCCCTCAGATTCGGCAACCAAATATGGATAGCCTTCTAAAATATGTGCAATTCTGCTTTGGAAATCTTCAAGTGTTGGAACCTCATATTCGTAAGTAATCGCTGTTTCTTCCACATAGTAACGGTAGATATCTAATAAGGTTTGTGCATCTTCTATTTTCGCTGTTCGTATTTTGATTTCTGAATTCATTGTAATCTCCCCTTATAAATCGAACATATAAAGAATCGAATCTCTATCCGGATAAAAGTATGTGAGCTCGGAAGATTTTCTGATTCCATTTTGTGAAATCCCGTATTTATTAAGCCCTCAACTTCCAATTTACAAAAATGGGACGTTGAGGGCTCATACCTGATATTATTTATTCATATAGATATCGTCTATTTCTGGACAATATTGATGATTTTCTTTGGAACATAAATTTCTTTTACGATTGTTCCTGTCAATTTGTCTGCAACAGCTTCTTTACCTGCTGCAATTGCATCTTCCTTGGATGCTTCTGCCGGAATAGAGATAACGGCTCTTGTTTTACCATTAATCTGTACCGGTACTTCGATCTCATCGTCAGCCATTTCGGACTCATCATATGCCGGCCATCCTGCTTTGAATACAGTCTCTGTATGACCAAGCTGTTCCCACATCTCTTCTGCGAAATGTGGTGCAAATGGAGAAAGCAATACTGCGATTGTCTCCAAAGTTTCTTTGTCGATTCCGCCTGTCTTCTTAGCAAGATCGATGAATTTGTTATTATACTCCATAAATCCGGAAATAACCGTATTCAAGCTAAATGTCTCAAGACGAGATGTGATATCATATACAAGTTTATGACGCAGTTTCACCATCTCTTTTGTTGCTTCAACATTAGCTTCCTTGCTTTCCATAAGCAGATTCCAAAGACGTTTCAAGAAACGGTTTACGCCGTCAATTCCTCTGTCATCCCATTCTGCATCTAATTCCGGTGGTCCTACAAAGAGTTCGTACATTCTCAATGAGTCACATCCATAGTCACGAACCAGATCATCCGGTGATACGACATTTCCTTTGGATTTACTCATCTTGATACCATTCTTACCAGTGATCATTCCCTGGTTGAACAGTTTGTGGAATGGTTCATCAAAGTCAACAACTCCGATATCATGCAAGAATTTTGTATAGAATCGAGAGTATAACAGATGAAGTACAGCATGTTCTACTCCTCCGATATACATATCTACAGGAAGCATTTCATCTGCTTTTTCTCTTGATACTAGTTCTTTATCATTGTGGTTGTCCACATAACGCAAGAAATACCATGAAGAACCTGCCCACTGTGGCATTGTGTTTGTCTCACGTTTTGCATCTGCACCACATACAGGGCATTTGCAATTTACCCACTCGTCAATTGCAGCAAGTGGAGATTCACCTGTTCCTGTAGGCTCATAAGATTCTACATCCGGCAGACGAAGTGGAAGTTCCTCTTCCGGAACCGGTACATTACCGCATTTTGGACAATGTACGATTGGAATTGGTTCTCCCCAATAACGCTGACGTGAGAATACCCAGTCACGTAATTTGTAGTTTACTGTAGCTCGTCCGATTCCGCGTTCTTCGATAATATGTGGAGCTTCCTTTTTCAATACCGCAGATTCCATACCATTCCATTCTCCGGAATTGATCATTGTTCCTGCTGCTTCTGTATAAGCTTCTGTCATATTTTCAATTTCTTTTCCGTCTTTTGCGATAACCTGGATGATTGGAATGCCAAATTTCGTAGCAAATGCAAAATCACGGTCATCATGTGCAGGTACACACATAATTGCTCCTGTACCATAGTCAGCCAGTACATAATCAGACAACCAGATTGGAGTTTTTGCTCCGTTTAATGGGTTGATTGCATAACTTCCTGTGAATACACCTGTTTTTTCTTTGTCCTGCATACGGTCTACATTTGATTTCATAGAAGAATCATAAATGTATTTTTCTACTGCTTCTTTTGTTTCCGGAGTTGCAAGGGATGCAGCAAGTTCGTGCTCCGGTGCAAGTACCATAAATGTAGCTCCATGAAGTGTATCCGGTCTTGTTGTGTAAACTGTGATTTTCTCATCTCTTCCGTCAATTAGGAAATCTACTTCTGCTCCGTAAGATTTGCCAATCCAGTCAGCCTGCATTTTCTTTACTTTCTCAGGCCAATCCAGTTTGTCCAGATCATTCAGAAGACGATCTGCATAAGCTGTAATTTTAAGCATCCACTGACGCAGATTTTTCTTTGTTACTTCAGCTCCGCAACGTTCACATTTACCATTTACAACTTCTTCGTTTGCAAGACCTGTCTTACAAGAAGGACACCAGTTGATCGGGAATTCTTTCTCATAAGCAAGACCTTTTTTGAACATCTGAACGAAAATCCACTGTGTCCATTTGTAGAAGTTCGGATCTGTTGTATTTACTTCCATATCCCAGTCATACAATGCTGCGATTTCATTAATCTGACGTTTGATGTTTGCAATATTTGCCTCTGTTGATTTTGCAGGATGTGTTCCCATCTTGATTGCATAATTCTCAGCCGGAAGTCCGAATGCATCCCATCCCATTGGATGAACGATGTAGTATCCCTGCTGTAATTTATAGCGGCTCCATACATCAGAGATTACATATCCTCTCCAATGTCCTACATGCAGACCGTTTCCAGATGGATATGGGAACATATCCAGACAGTAATATTTCTGTTTTTTGTTTCCGTTATCATCTACTTTTGGATTTACCGGATTCTTTTCCCAGTTTTCACGCCATTTTTTCTCAACGGCTTTGTGATTGTACACAATTTTCTGTGCCATTTTTTATTCCTACCTTTCTTTATAATATACACAACAATTAAGATATGTGTCTTAATGCGTATTCACAGAGTGCTGCTAATTCATAAGAAAATTAATAAAAGCCCTTTCATCTCTGTTATTAAGAGACGAAAAGGCTTGTTTTCGCGGTACCACTCTTATTCACCCGGCTACTTCTTACCCAAGCCAGATGCACTCATTCTTATTCTGTAACGGGAATACCCGCTTCTGTCTACTAAGTTCAACAGAAGAACTCCAAGATGAGTTCAAAGAATTCCGTCTTCTGCCTCACACCAGCCGGCAGCTCTCTGAGAGACTTTCTCCTTCTACTACTTCTTATCTGCGTTTTTGCAATATTCTTACTCATTATAAGAAGATTTTATGTAGAAGTCAAGCTATTTTCCTTTTGTACTTTTTATAGCACATGTTTGGTTACTGTTCACAGGTACTGTGAATAGTAACCATGTTCGTATGTATTATTCTCATTTTAAAATTTCATGATCATAATTTTACTTGTTACGCTGGAAATATTCTTTGGTTTCTTTGACAACCACTCCGCTGAGTGACAATAACGCAATCAAGTTTGGAAATGCCATCAGTGCATTAAAGATATCTGCAATATTCCATACTGCTGCAACTGTCATATAGGGTCCGATAAATACACATAAAATATATAACCAACGATATGTTTTCACGGCTTTTTTATTTCTATTGAATAAGTATTCCAGGCATCGCTCTCCGTAATAATCCCATCCGAGAATCGTTGTAAATGCAAAGAATACAAGGCAAAGCATCAATGAAAACGATGCTACAACCGATGGAAATGGCAATCCCTTCTGAAATGCTGCAGTTGTAATTTCTACACCTTCCAGACCTGTATTCCATGTTCCTGTAATTACAATAGAAAGACCTGTCATTGTACAGATTACAATGGTGTCGATAAATGTTCCTGTCATAGAGACCAGACCCTGACGTACCGGTTCTTTTGTCTGTGCAGCAGCCGCTGCGATCGGTGCGCTACCGAGACCAGATTCATTCGAGAAGATACCTCGTGCAATACCTTTTTGCATTGCTACGATCATTGTACCCATTGCACCACCTGCGAGTGCACTTCCTGTAAATGCAGATTTTACGATTGTTACAATTGCTGCCGGAATTGCTGTGATATTTGTAATCATGATAATTAGGGCAAGTGCAACATACAATACTGCCATAAATGGAACAACAACCTGAGATACTTTGGAGATACGTTTAATTCCTCCGATTACTACCAGTCCAACACAGACAGTAAGTACCAGGCAGGAAATTACAGTTGCCCAGGAATATGTATTTCCAAATACATTTACTGTATAGACCATATCTGGGTCAAAGAAATTCTTGATTGCAGAAGCAATACCATTCACCTGTGTAAATGTACCGATTCCGAAAAGACCAACGCCTGCTCCGAAAAATGCAAAGATTTTAGCAAGCCATCTCCATTGCTTACCCATACCATTTTCGATGTAATAGAATGGTCCACCAAGAACATGTCCGTCTTCATCGATGGTACGATACTTAATTGCCAGAAGTCCTTCAGCATATTTGGTAGCCATACCAAAGAATGCTGCAACGATCATCCAAAATAAAGCTCCCGGTCCTCCAGCGGCAATCGCAGTCGCAACTCCAACGATATTACCGGTACCAATCGTTGCTGACAATGCAGTACACAAAGCTCCAAAACTAGTTACTTCACCATGTCCATCTTCTTCATTTTTCACCATGAATTTTAAGGCTTTGCCAAGATGTCTTACTTGTAATAGCCCTAGCCGAACTGTTAACAGAAATCCTGTGATCAGGATCAGAATGATTAATGGCAGTCCCCATACGACTCCATCAAACCATGTGATAAAATTGTTGATTTGCTCAAACATACTTTCATTCCTCCATCCTTTTGCCTGAGAGATTAACAGCATTTTGCTGCGTACACCTTCGGCGCTCTTCTCTTTTGTTTTTTTTGAAGAGACTCTCCTGAGTTTAGTGCTTTAATACACTGTAGTAAAGGATACCACGCGTTCACAGATATTTCAAGAATTTTTTTCAACTTTCTGTTTTTTAGTTGTTACTGATACCCCTTTGGTGTATAATAGAACTAAGATATTTGAGCAGAATAGATACTCAAAAAATATTGTACATAAAGGAGAGAATTGCCATGGTAAATTTAATCACAGGTCCAAAGGGCAGCGGAAAAACACAGCAAATTATTGCACTCGCTAACGAGAAAGTAAAAACAGCAAATGGAAATGTCGTACTGATCAAAAAGAGTCACAGAGACACTTACAGTGTAGATTTTAATGTACGTGCTATTTGTATGGATGATTACAAAGATATCGAGACATTGGAAGAACTTGTTGGATTCTTATATGGTATGGTTGCAGGTAATCATGACATCGACACAATCTTTGTTGACGGAGCATTAAAGCAGGCTGATATTACAATCAACAGCCTTCCAGATTTCCTTCAGAAGCTGGCTAAGATTTCTTCTTCAAACAACATCGAATTCTTTGTAAGCGTAAGTGCAGCAAAAGAAGAGATTACAGGTATTGATACTCCTGACTTTAAAGTATTGAGCTAATCCTTTTGGATTAAATGAAGAATTTATCATGACCATATCATCGGTCAAAAAATCCCTGCAAGATTTTTATCTTGCAGGGATTTTATCTTTTATTTCTGTTCAATACCAAGTACCGTGTTGGTCTGTTGCCCTTCCTGATATTCCAAAGTAATTTCATCGCCGATATTATACTTGATCACGTCAATATAATCCACGACAGATATATCAAAAATCTCATCTGAATCTTCCAGCATCATATAATAGTGAGAATTACCATCTACAACGCCCTGTACGATTTTTGTGATTTTGCCGCTAATTGTTTCGGTTTCTTTTATGGCAGTCTCATCCACTTTGATTCCATTTTCATACATCAATTGAACATAGGCATCTTCGCAGGTACTTACTGTATCCCCGATTGCTACAATCTGATACTTCTGAACATTTACCATCGCATATTTCTTAACAAGTCCGGCGTCATCTTTCAATGCGATGAAGTAAGTCGGTTCACCGGATATATTTAAAAGTAATGGGAAGGTTGCCTGATATTTCAAATTCTGCACTTGTCCTTCAGCAGATGACATTGCAGAATCTTCTGTCGCACCTTCTACTTCATAGAACTTTGTCTCCATAGTACGTTGATTCATCAGAACAAAACCAACATTGGACTGGTCGCCACTGACAGATGTTACACCGGTATAAACCCATACATCATCATCAATTGCCAGATAATTATATCCGTTTGTTGTCATCAGACAATCCTTCTGTCCAAGAATACTGTTGAAATAGCCATGTTTTAATGTACCATGATAATCATAAAGTTCTACTAACAAATCTGCAGAATATGCTCTGTCTATCCATTCTGGTGCATCTTCGATCGCATAATCTTGTGTTTCGCCGGTAACTGCATTACAGAGAACAACTCTTCCGACTGTTACCCCGCCGAATAAACCGATGTTGAATTTTCTGACAGGACAAACCCAATATGGGACTCCTTCATCATTTACTTCAAAACTCAACTCATTAAAAATATAAGTCGGATAATTGAATCGCAAATGACGATAAATATTTCTGTTAAAATGGTCACTTGTTGTATATTTCATGCCTTCACTCAATTTAACAAGTTCCGTATTCTGTGTAGCCATATCAATCCGGATATATGCCGGAATTCCCTCTTTTTGATTCGTAAACCACTTGATCAAACTTGCATAACGAAGTGGAGAAACACGTACAGGCTGGTTGTTATAATTGATCTGACTATACAAATCATCTACTTCAAATTGAGAAACCATATCTACCATGCTTCCCATCTTACGGTTTCCGAGGATTGTTGCAGAATCCTTATCCAACAACGGAATCTGGTCAAAAGATAATTCTTCTACATCGGTTGTAAATTTGCCTGTCTGTACATCCAATAATTTCTGATATTTCTTTGCATTTACAATCGGTGAAGATAACAGACTTCCAATCAGATATGCGCCAACCAATATGATCAGAAGCCCTGCTATGATCTTAAACCCGAGCAAACGCTGCATTTCGAATTTGGTAGGCTTTTTCTTTATTAAATAAAATACGCCTATCATTACAACAACGATCAGCATAAACATCCATATTTCTGTCGCGTGGATGTTGATAGCCGGTAATGCAATATAGTAATATACTGCCGCCAGGATCAGTAGCGCAATAACTGATACCAACTTTACTTTTCCTTTTTTCATTCCTTTTCTCCTGTCTTATAATAAGTTGGGATTTCTATTAAAATCTTCGTCTCCAAAGCTCTGGTGATAACAGCAACAAATATGGGAAAATCTCTAATCGTCCAATCAGCATATCCATACAGAACACAACTTTGGATAATGACGAAAACTTATGGAAATTCTCTACCGGTCCGATTTGAGAAATTCCAGGGCCTACGTTGTTCAGTGTAGTCAAAACTGCACTGAATGATGTTGCAAAATCAAAGTTGTTAATTGAAACAAGCAATACAGACCCCATCATTATCATGATATAACAAATAAAGTAAATATATACTCCCATCATTGTCGTCTGATTGATTCTTTTTCCGTTTACTTTAACAACGGTAACCGCTTTGGGATGCAACATCTTTTTGACCTGCTGTTTGATACTCTTTAACATAATTAATAAACGAGATACTTTAATTCCGCCTCCGGTAGAACCTGCACAGGCGCCGATAATCATAAGTCCCAGCAATATTGTCTTAGAAAGTTCTGGCCACAAATTGAAATTTACGGTACAGAATCCGGTTGTTGTAATAATTGCAGCCACCTGAAATGAAGCATATCGGAATGCATGCAGAATATTTCCGTACATTCCAAGTGTATTCAGACTGATCACTGCGATCGAACTTGCGATAATTCCAAGATAAACATGAAGCTCTTCATTCTTTAAAGCATCTTTCCAGTTTTTCATTCGAATCAGGAAATAAAGATTAAAATTAATTCCAAACAAGATCATGAATACGGTAATCACACCATCGATATAAGCACTGTCGTAATAGGCAACACTGCTGTTTTTATTGGAAAATCCTCCTGTTCCGGCGGTACTGAATGCATGCAACAATGAGTCAAAGAAATTCATTCCGCCAAGCATCAAAAATATTACTTCGGCTGCTGTCAGGACAAAATACATAGAATATAAAATTCTTGCAGTATATCTAGCCTTTGGAACAAGCTTGTCAGCTTCCGGTCCCGGAACTTCTGCTCGCATCAGATGCATGGAATTATCATCATCCAGCGAAGTCAACATCATAACAAATACAAGAACCCCCATACCACCGATCCAGTGTGTCAGGCTTCGCCAGAAAGATATTCCCATCGGAAGTGCTTCAATATCTGTTAATATTGTTGAACCTGTCGTAGTGAATCCGGACACGGTCTCGAAAAATGCATCGAGATAATTTGGAATACTACCACTTATAAAAAATGGCAGTGCTCCAAATATAGACCATAGGATCCATGCTGAACCTACAATGACCAGTCCGTCTTTGGCATAGATTCTCTTATTGTCGGGAACCTTTCTCCCCAATAAGATATACATCAATATCAGTATCAGGCTGATTATCAAAAAAGAACCTGTACTTTCTTCTTCATATATCATAGACACAAATGCAGGAATTAACAGTACGATTCCCTCAACTCCCAACATCTTTGCCAGTATATATATCGTCATCTTCTTATTCATATCAACACCTACAACAAAATATCCTCTATATCCCGAATTTGTCTTTCCATTGTAATTATAATCACATTATCTCCTACTTGAATCGAATCCTCTCCATTTGGAATAATGATTTTTCGCTTTCGGGCAATACATGCAATCAGATTATTGCTCTTCAATTGCAGATCCTTTAACGGAACATCTGTATAACGGGTTTCTTTCTTGACAATGAATTCCAATGCCTCTACTCTCTCGTCAATCAGTTGGTACATTGTCTCTACGTTAGTGCTTCCCTGAGAGTTCTTACGGGCACGTACATAACTTAGAATAACATCTGCTGTCACCGTCTTGGCAGATACGATACTGTCAATCCCATAATCTTCTACCATCTGGGCACGCTGGTCTTCATTTACTTTCGTAATAATCTTTCGTACATTCTGACTCTTGGCAAATAATGAAAGAATGATATTCTCTTCATCCATTCCTGTTAGAGCGACAAAAGCATCCGCATCTAAAATCCCCTCTTCCATCAACAAGTCATGATCTGTCGCGTCACCGCAGATAATGGTTGCCTTTGGAAGCATCTCACATAAATCTTCACACCGTTTTTTGTTGATTTCAATAATCTTCACCTGCATGCCGAGTCCGCACAACTGTAATGCAAGATAATAGCTTACACTGCCTCCGCCACAAATCAATACTTTTTTTATCTTTGATTTACGGCTTCCAAATAATTTGAAGAACAGACTGATCTCTTTATGCGATGCCGCTACATGCAGTCGATCTCCTGCCTGCATCACATATTCACCATCCGGAATAAAAACATCTGTTCCACGCTCTACCGCACAAACCAATACTTTAACCTGATAGCGGTTATAAATCTCTGCAAGAGACATTCCTACCAGTTTGTTTTCCTTACCAACAAGAAATTCAACCAGTTCCACTCTTCCTTTTACAAATGTCTCAATCTTGCTTGCATCAGGGAATAGCAGTACACGGGAAATCTCTCCGGCTACCGCAAGCTCCGGATTCACTGCCATACTCAATCGTAAGTCTTCTTTTAATAAATCAATCTGCTTATAATAGATCGGATTTCTCACTCTTGCAATCGTATGTTTGGCACCGATTCGTCTTGCAATAAGACAGCTTAACATATTACATTCATCCGTAGATGTACATGCGATAAGCAAGTCTGCATCCGGCACTCCGGCATTCTTCTGTACTTCTGCACTGCCACCTTCACCTGGAATACACATAATATCCAGTCGATTCATTGCCTCCATCAGTTTTTCTTCATTGCTGTCAATCAATACGACATCATATTCTTCTGTGGAAAGCGCTTTTGCAAGCTTGTATCCAACTTTTCCATCCCCAATAATGACTATCTTCATTTTTCATTTCCTCTACTTTTTCTTTAGACTCAAGTTAAACTCATCTATCTGAACAGTAGATGAATTATAGCACTTTTGCATAAAAAGTACAACGCTTTTATATTGATAAAACGTATAAAAAACAATACAATATTTCTCATTTTTTGTTTTCCGGCAAACAATAACACAGTACCGCTTTGCAGATTGCATTCTACCGAATCAAAGGGAGCAACTCCTATGTAAGAGCTACTCCCTTTATATTTTATATTATGCTGTATTTGTTATGCTTCTTGTGCTCTTGCAGCAATCTCTTTTTCCTGTACGTCAGATGGAGCCTGCTCATATCTTGAGAAGGTATATTCATAAGTTCCTCTTCCACCTGTCATAGAACGGAGTACTGTACAATATCCGAATAATCCTGTCATAGGAATATCGGCTTCGATCACCTGCTTACCTCCTGCAACCGGATTCATACCGAGCACTCTGCCTCTTCTCTTATTCAAATCGCCCATGATATCTCCGGTATAACTATCCGGTACAGTTACTTTCAAAGATGCGATAGGCTCGAGAAGAATCGGTCCTGCTTCCATAAATCCTTTTTTGAATGCCTGAATCGTTGCTGTTTTAAATGCCATCTCGGAAGAATCTACCGGGTGGTAAGAGCCATCATATAACACAGCCTTAACACCAACAACCGGATATCCGGCTAAAGGTCCTTTTAAGACAGATTCCTGTAATCCCTTCTCTACAGCCGGGAAGAAGTTCTTTGGAACAGCTCCGCCGACAACTTCTTCTTCGAATACAAATGGAGTATCCAAATCACCGGATGGACTGAATTTCATTTTAACATGACCATATTGTCCGTGACCACCTGACTGCTTTTTGTATTTAGAATCTACATCGGAATTCTTCTTGATTGTCTCGCGGAATGCAACTTTTGGTGCCTCCAGTGTAATCTCTACTTTATATCTTGCCGCAATTTTGCTTGCTGCGATTTCCAGATGCTGCTCTCCCATACCATAAAGTAATGACTGATGATTTTCACTGTCATTGACTGCTTTTAATGTCACATCTTCTGCCATCATTCTTGCTAATGCCTGAGAAACTTTATCCTCATCACCTTTATTTTTAACACGATATCTCATATATGTATACGGAACCGGATAATCTGTCTTTGGATATAACACCTGTGTATTCTTAGTTGCAAGTGTATCACCGGTACGTGTATTGGCAAGTTTTGCAACCGCACCGATATCTCCTGCAAATAATTCGGTTACTTCAGTCGGTTTGTTACCACTCATAATGTAAAGTTTACCCGGTTTTTCTTCTGCATCTGTACTTGGATTATACAGTACATCGTCTCCTTTTAACACTCCCGAGCACACTTTAATAAATGAATATTTTCCGATAAACGGATCAACCATTGTCTTAAAAACGTAGGCTGTTTTTGCCTTTGAAAATTCATAATTTGCCTCATAAATCTCATTTGTTGTTCGGTTGATTCCAACGCAGGTTCTTCTGTCAGGACTTGGGAAGAAACGTACAATATCAGACAATAAGTTGGCAACTCCTTGTGCCTGAATATTGGAACCCATTGCAACCGGAACGATATCTCCGTCCATAACTTCTGTACGCATTGCTGCACGAATCTCTTCCACTGAGAATTCTTCTCCGTTAAAGTAACGATCCATGAATTCTTCGCTCGTCTCAGCCACCGCTTCCATCAAGGAATCTCTTAATATCTGAAGGTTTGGCAGACAGTAGTCAGGAATTTCACATTCTTCTCTTTGACCAATCTCTGTATAACGGCGTGCTGCATTTTTAATTACATTAAGCCCTCGCCGCATCGGGCGTGCTGAAGTAGGCCCGCGCCGGCAAAAAACAGAAAAAC
>DAVZKO010000049.1:0-20312 GCA_052272205.1 Schaedlerella sp.
TCACAAGTTTATTGATAAGCGTTGCCGGATTATTTTACCTTATCGGGAAAGATAATCATGGCAGAAAAAAATAACCGCCCCAGGCCAAGGTTGCGGTTATCTTTTTAACTAACACACTGGGCTAACCGTCTATCGGTAGCACCTTTTGTAATTTAATTATACCATAGTGATATTAAAAAGTAAATAAGATCATCAAAAGTCCGACCTTGCGTTGGAAAAACGAATTGTTATTTTTACTAATTTGTAAAAGAGACAATGAAAAAGAAAGTAAAGAAAAGGTTTTTTGCCATTCTCTTACTTCTTGCAATCGTTTTTACCAATGTGGGGACGGACTTTTTTTATGTCCAGGCGGGTAGCATAGAAGCAAATGAGAGTGTGCAGGAAGAAAACACAGAAACGATAACAGACACCGGAACTGTGGAAATAGGCACGGACAGCGTTTCTGATACAGAGGAAGTGAGTGAGAGCACGGAAACTGTGGAAGATACGGAGAAAGTGGATGAGAGCACAGAGACGGTTGCTGACACCGAGGTGATTGACACAGAAGAAGATATTCCGGAAGAAGCTGCTCCGGAAGAAGAACAGATTCCAGATCAGGAATACACATGGAGAGATACGACTGCAGAACGCAATCTATATTATGATGACTGGTCAAAAGAAAACATGGGGCGCATCTATCTTGGAGAAACATTAGAAGAACTTTTCCAGATGTATGAAGATCCAACGTTGGAAATGGCAGGATGGGAAGATTTCTTCGCAGGTACGTGTTTTGCAGGTGCAACCTTGGAAGATCTGAAATGGCTGCAGGAAAGTGGATACACAATGGATCAGCTTATACAGATTGCATCTGATAATAACAGAAGCAATGTATGGCAGATGTTGAGTGGAATTGCATTGATGGCAGCTTATAAAGATAAAACAGTGTCATTTGGAGGAACCACAAAGACAGGTCATATCCCGGCTTTTGGAAAGAAAAATGCTCCGGTTTATACGCTGTCTATGGGTGGTAAGAAAGCATTTTGTGCAGACTGTGGAAAGCATATGTCAGCATCAACAGTATTGTCATATGTATCGGAAGTAAATACTGCATACATAAAAAAAGCAATGGCATACGCAGATAATGGAGGATTTTATAATTTTTCACAGTTTTATATATGGTCTGGTGGAAACAAAGAGAACTATTGTAAAGGATATGCACAGTTTTATTACAGTGTAATGCATCCGGATATGACATATGAGCAGATTGCAGCATTGACAACTGCAGATAGTTATTATTCGACATTATATACAAATGCTGCAAAATCATTTGAGGCTATCGGAAATACAAGTACCAGTGGTGTGCATGTTTATATTTATTCCAATGGCAATAGTTCATATCAGAGAATTTATGCATTGGTAAGGACACCAGAGATTCCGGCTCCAGATCCAGATCCAGGTCCTGGTCCTACACCTACAGATGATCCGGTTTATGCGGATGTATCTGCGGATGCGGAGGCTTATGTGGATGCGAATGTAAGTTTAAATGTTGTAAAGAAGGATAACGTGACAGGTCAGGGACTGGCAGGTGCAGTATTTAATTTCTTCAAAGACGGAGGCTTTGAGGGAAGCGGAACGACAGACAGCAATGGAAATGTAAGTTTTTCTTTTACGACATCTTACTATGGAGCTGCCAGCAGCTCCAAGACGTACTGTACGAATTACGGTTCATTGACAGACGATAAAAAGGCTACGGTAAGCACTTATACAAGTTATGATGCAGCATACAATGCAGCCTATAGTGAGGCTTACAACAAAGCGTTAAGTCAGGCGAATGCAGCAAAAAACAGTACAAGCCATAATTATTCCGCTACGGAAGTGACAGCCAGAAATGGTTATTACTTAAATCCGGGGAATACGACAGTAGGACAGAGTGCTGCAGGGGATGCATCTTTAAATCTGTCACTTGCAAATGTGAGGACGACAGGAAGCATTACGATCACGAAAGAAGATAGTGAGACAGGTGCGATCGCACAGGGCGATGCAACACTGTCCGGCGCGGTCTATGGACTGTATGCGCGGAGTAACATCGTGCATCCGGACGGACATACCGGAATTTTATATACAGCCGGATCATTGGTTGCCACATTCCCGCCAACGGATGCAAACAGACAGGCAAGGTTAGATAACCTTTATCTCGGAAATTATTACGTGAAGGAGATAACGCCATCCACCGGATATCTTCTGGACACGAAGGAGTATGACGTTGCTGTCACTTATGAAGGGCAGGACGTACCAAATGTGGTGAGGACATCTACGGTGACAGAGGATGTGATCAAGGGAAATATAAGGCTTGTAAAACATTTACAGGAAAAGGATCCTTCGGCTGCATCCAGACCACAGGTGCCGGAGGTAGGTGCAGAATTTGACATCATCCTAAAATCATCCGGCGTGACATATGCGCACATTGTGACGGATGCAGATGGATTTGCACAGGCAAACATGCTGCCATACGGGAATTACATCGTAAGGCAGACAAAGGGTAAGGAAGGGTATTCATTTATCACTGATTTTGAAGTATTCATCAGGGCGCATGAAAGGACGTACTCTTACATTCTGGAAAACCTTGATTATACATCACAGCTGCAGGTCTTAAAAAAAGATGCAGAAACAGGTGAGCTTGTCAAGGTGGCAGGTGCCAAGTTTGAGATCTACAACGAGGCAGGGAAAAAAATTGTTCAGACGGTTTTATATCCTACCAAATATGACATATCGGTATTTGAGACAGACGAGAGCGGTATGCTGGAGCTTCCACAGTGGCTTGGAAGTGGAAATTACACATTGAAAGAAGTCCAGGCACCGGAAGGCTACATTTTAAATCCAGATCCTATCCCATTTAAGGTTTTCAGGGAATATGAGGAAAAGGATAAATGGGGTGATTCCGTGATCCGCGTGGTATGTGAGGACGTATCGGTCAAAGGAATCATCGATGTTACAAAGGTGGCACCGGTATTGACTGCTTATGAGGATGGAAAATTTATTTATACCGAAGAGCGTGTGCGGGACGTGAGATTCCAGATCATAGCGGCGGAGGACATTTACCGTGCGGACAGACAGACGGATGCCGAAGGTAATCTGATAACCCTCTATAAAAAAGGAGACATAGTTGAGACGCTTGTAACAGATCCACTTGGTGAAGCTTCCTCAATGGAACTGCCTCTTGGAAAGTACAGGGTAAAAGAAATTTATGTACCGGGCGGTATCTATCTGGATCAGGAAGAAATCGAGGTAGAGCTGAAATATGAGGATGACCGGACAGAGATTGTTTTTTCTCCGGCAGATTTTTACGATCAGAGACAGGAAATCGAGATTGGCGCATTTAAGTATGACACAAAAACAAACAAAGCCATTCCGGGAGTAGAGATCACGATATACGCAAACAGGGATATTCTTGATTATTACGGTAATGTGCTTGTAAAAAAGGGTGATGCCATCAGGAGCATTGTTACGGATAATGACGGAAAAGCAGACTTTGGAAAGGATCTTCCATTAAATGCCTATGCTGCAGAAGGGGATGATCCGGATGTGGAAGAGCCTATGTATTACATGAAGGAAACAAAGTTTCCGGTTGGCTATCTTCCGGAAGATAACACATATTTCATTTACAGTAGTACGCCGGACATGACAGTACAGTTTGTTAAGGAAAATGTGAATGTCAGCAATGTGCATGTGGATGGAATCATCAAAGTCACAAAGACAGCTCCGGTTCTTACCGGATATGACGAAAATGGACGTTTTGTTTATACGGATGAGCGTATACATGATGTGAAGTTTCAGATCATAGCAGCGGAGGATATTTACCGTGCAGACTGTGACCTCACGGAAGATGGGGAGCTTATCCCGATTTACAAAAAAGATGAAGTGATACAGGTGCTTACAACGGATAAGAACGGATATGCTGAGACTTCCAAGCTTCCGCTTGGAAAATACAGGGTAAAAGAGATTTATGTGCCGGGTGGCATTTATCTGGATCAGGAAGAAATCGATGTGGAACTGAAATATGCAGATGATGATACGGAGATCGTATATGAGAATGCAGATTTTTATGATCAGAGACAGCAGATCGAGGTGAGCGTATACAAATACGACAAACTCACGGACAGAGCGATCGGCGGTGTGGAAGTATCCTTGTATGCGAACCGGGATATTTTAGACTACTACGGAAATCTGCTTGTGCAGAAAGGAACGCTTATCAGGAAAGGCATTACAGACAATGCCGGAAGATATGTATTTTCAACAGACATTCCATTAAATGCATATGCCAGAGAGCAGGAAAAAACAGATTCAGAGGATAAGGACGAGGAAGAACCTATGTATTATCTGATCGAATCTAAATTCCCGGATGGCTACATACCAAATGACATTGTTTATTACATCGACAGCAGGACACCAAAAATGACGATCAGAAATACCTCTGAAAATGTAGACATCAGCAATGATCCATTGCAGGCAGAGCTTGAGGTAGATAAGAACGCACCGAAATTTGCAAGTCCGGGCGGTACATTAAGATTTACGGTCAGCAAGGTTACGAACCAGTGTATGTATGAAATGGATGAATTTACATTAACGGATATCTTGCCGGAGCATGTAAAGCTGTCAGTGCTGAACACAGGTACTTTTAAAAACCCTCGCAGCCATGTGGTCTGCTATTCTATCTGGTTTAAGACAAACTACGATAGCGAATGGAGAGCATGGAGAACAGGCATCCAGAGCAATGAAGCGCAGGAGCTTAAGGTTGCAGATATGGGGCTTGGAGAGGATGAATATGTGACACAGTTCCAGTACAGGTTTGGCACGGTGCCGCCTTTCTTTGAAGTGGATGAGAACCCTTATTATGATGTGGTCGTGGACAGGGACGTGGATATGGATACAGTACTTGTAAACCACATCAAGCTTACAGGAAACAAGTTCGGAAAATACCTTACGTCAGAGGATGAGACAGAAACACGCTTGTTATATGGAAAGATAAGAGCTTCAATCAACGGAAAAAATGGAAATGGCGGATGGTCTGTACGTACAAACGGATCACCTAAGACCGGAGATGAAGGACATATTGCAGGTGCAGTATTGCTTCTTCTTGCAGGATTCATGGTCATTGCAGCTTCAATAAAGAAAAGAAAAGGGAAAAAAGTGCGTGGCATGAAATTACATATCCTTATCCTGTTTACCATGGTATCGGCGCTTGCTTTTTCAGATGATACTTATGCTGCGGACGGTACGATTGTTAAGGAAAACCAGTATACGACAAACAGCAGTGATGATCTTCATGCAGATTATGATGAAAAGATCATTGAAAACAATAACTTTTACAAGCTGAAAAATGTTCAGTATGAGGTTCTTGACAAGAGCCAGGTGATCATTGACCGGAGTGTAGTGAGTGATCTCATGCTGGAAACAGATGAATACGATCCACCGGAAGAAATAAAAGAAGATGGGCTTATTTACAGGCTTGTGGATGTGAAGCAGATAGATTCTGAAACACTGGATCAGGAAGTATCAGGATTTGATGATTATGAGAAAAAAATCAGTGAAGAAGATGTTCCACAGTCCAAGACATTGAAGATAGAGGATCTTAGGACAGGGGAGGAAATGGAAGTCGAGTGTCCGTTGAGCGGTATTGAAGTGCTTGACGGTGGAACGCTCATTCAGGATTCCATTGATATCACGTTTGAAGATTACAGTCTCGGTGTATTTGAGTGGAATGGTACATATGTAAGATCGGATGACGAATATCCGCTGAAAGGATATGAGAAAGATCTTTTGAAAAGTGTAGGGCTGTCTCCGTCTATCTATTCCGTGAGATCTATCACATGGAGCGGAGAACCATACACAGATGAAAACGGAGTGAACTGCAGGGATGCAGTCGCAGAAATTCAGCATTATGGGTATTTGTATAGGGCAAATTACTCCTCACATATCAAATATGTAAAGTATGAGGCTTCATACGAAAATGCCGAAAATGACAATTTTAATTATGTCATCAAGGCAACGGCAGTATATGAAAAGGTTGTACCTGTTACACAGGCGGTATTTTACGCCGGGATCGGGATATTGATCTTCTGTATCCTGCTGGTACTCATAATGTATCTGGTTTCCAGAAGAAAAAAAGAAGATGAAAAATCTTCAATAAAAAAGGAAGGAGAAAAGGGCATATGGTAACGATGATGACTGGTTTATCAAATCTGGTGGTAAGTTATACGCCAGCAGTAAAACTTTTGCTTGTGATTGTTCTTATGATAATCGGTGCAGGATGCATTATCCCATTTGAAAAAACACAGACGTGGGCAAAAAATGCAATCCCTTATGTAGCAGTCGGTGCGGGAATTGTTTATTGTGCCGCAACTTTCGCAGAAGAAATAGCTTCTACTTTTGTGTTTGAAAGTGCAGCATATCTTATTTTTTAAGCAATACATCCGGAAGGTACTATTAATAGTACCTTCCGGCAAAAGGGGGAAAAATGCCGGATAAAAACAAGCGGTTGATGAAGATAAACCGCATAATTTCAAATAAAAAAAATGTTGCGTTGATAGTGATCGCAATAGATGTTTTATCTTTTCTCCTGATCAATTTTATCATCAATTCATTTGCAGGGATAACATCCAGCATTGGTGGAAAAGGAAGTCTGGAAGATGCACTTACAGTCTTGAACATACTTCCAAACATGAACATGATAGTACATTCAAAATTTGTCAGATCAGTGTACACAGTCCTTTTTCTTTTTATTGCAGTGTTGGATGTTGCATTTGTTTACCAGATAAAGTTTGCCTATTCCGAGGAGGAAATCAATATAGGGCAGAAAGGTACACAGAGATGGACAACATTTGAAGAAATCAAACAACAGTACGTTGAGATTGAGGACAGGAAGGTTGAGTATGATGGACCGCCCGGATTCCCAATCTGTGAGCATGGAAACAAGATTTATATTGATACTTCACCTGTAAACAATGTTGTCATTGGTACTACAAGGTCTGGTAAGGGCGAGACGATGGTTTATAAGTCGATTGATGTATATTCCAGATCAAAGGAAAAACCATCCATGGTAACCATTGACATGAAGATAGAACTTTATAAATCTTCAAAAGCCACCCTTGAAAAAAGAGGGTACGATGTTTATCTGCTGAACCTGCAGGATCCGCTTCATTCAATGGGAGATGATGTTCTCGATATCATCAAGCAGTTTTACAAAAATGGAAATGCTGCAGAAGCAGAGCTTCAGGCACAGGCATTTACCTATCTTGTGTTCGATCCTGAAAACCAGACAGGTAATGAAAGATATTTTGCAAGAACAGCCGCAACGATCACGGCGTGCCTCATTATAGCCATAACAGAGGATGCCCTGAAAGAAGATGGTATTCTCAATAAAAAGAGAAAGGCTGCATACAAGAAAAAAACAGAGGCATTTAAAAAACTGTCAGACGCTGAAAAGCAGGAAGTGAGAAATGAATACCAGAATTACCATACAGATGTTTTCTTAAACTACGATGTTCCGTACATACCGGATGATGTTGAATATTATGACACGGATGTAAATGAGAAAAAGGTCAATATGTACAGTATCATTAATACCTTTACGGAACTGCAGAGATCTGTGGTTGATCCGGAACATTATACGACCATGCTGGAAGTCTTTTTTACAAAACGTCCACCGCTTGACAGGGCAAAGATCAAATATGCATCCTTGGAGTTTGCAGGTTCAAAAACGAAAGGAAACGTTTATTCCACCATGCTTTCCAAACTTGACATCTTTACATTTGAAAACATTGGAAAGATGACGGCAGAAAACAGCATTCACTTTGAGGATATTGGATTTGGGGAAAAACCGATCGCAGTATTTATTGGATTTCCGGATTATGATTCTTCGAAAGATTTTCTTGCAGTTACATTTATCAAGCAGGTTTATGTGGCACTGGCACAGAAGTGTGCCAAAAAAGGAAAATGTACACGAAGGGTTAAATTTATCGTAGATGAAGCCGGAAACCTCCCAAAGATTGAGGATTTAAAGAAGATGGTAACGATCGGTCTTGGACGAAACCTGTTTTTCGATTTCTACATCCAGAGTTTACAGCAGTTTGAAAGTGTTTATGGAAAAGATGGAGAGATTATCTATGGAAACTGTGGCAACAAGGTTTACCTTATGGCCGGAGATGATGATACGCCGGAAAAATTCTCAAAGCTGATCGGATCAGAAACGGTTACGGATCTGCAGAGAACAGGTTCTATGTTTTCTTTATCCAAACACTTTATGGAAAGCTCACTTGAAAAGAGGCTGATCACAGCAAACCAGTTGCAGGAGCTCCGTGAGGGAGAGGCAGTTATCAAAAGGATCATGAAAAGAACAGATAACAAGGGGAAGCCGATCATTCAGACACCAATATTTAACAGTATTGATACAGGAACAGCATTCAAATACAGATACCAGTATCTTACAGATGATTTTCCAAACGCAGATGAGATCGATCTTGATGAAGTGAATACGGAATCAAGGGAATACATCAATCTGAAAAACAGGGTATGGGATCCGGAGATCTCTTTCCGGCAGATGGCACAAGAACAAAAAGAGTTACTTGAAACCGGATGCAGACTGAAAGATTATCCGGAAGATGTCAGGGATGCCGTCTTAAGGATCATGGAAAAGATCAAGGGTGCTGATTTTAAAAAGGATGAAGTTATGGATATGGATATTAATGCGATCAAAAGCATTATCAATGGTGACAAGTATTTAAAGGATTACGAAAAAAAGGCGATCACAATAACAATCAACAGTGTAGGCGGAGGAAAGGAATGCAGAAATTCAGTAAAAGAAGAAAATTAATGATATCCGCTTTATGTTTCGGGGTAATGGTCATTTTTTTATTCCAGACAGATGTATTTGCAATGACAGGAGATGATTTTGCTGCTTTTATGAAGAAAAACCAGTCATGGTTCGTCTCCAATAACATGTTTCTGGACATTGCACATACAATCGGCTGGGCACTTGTAAAGGGATGTGCAACACTGAGTGATTTATGCCAAAGCCTATATTCCTATTCGTTGGGATTAATAGATTTTACAACCTACGAACCTTTACAGCAATGGATAGCAACCTTAAAAGGCTTGTTTCAGGCACTGTTTACTGTATCACTTGTTTTTGCAGGAATGGTAATGATGATTGATCATGAAAAAAAGCCGAATTTTTTGAAAAGTGTTATGGTTGCAGGAATAAGCATTTCTGCACTTGGATACATCATAATCACGCTCAATCAGGGGGTAAATGCTTTCTGTCAGGAAGTGGCTGCCGGGGAATCCAATACAAGTAATATCATTAACGAAAATTTTTATGACCTGAAATACATTGATTCCAAATATGGCATGGCAAATATGGATATTTCCAATGAAAGTAATCTGGAAAATTATCATTATCCAGAAGGATCATTTGCGGTTGAAAATGTAAGGATCAATGATGTCATGAATTATGTAGATGCAGATGGTGATACAAAGTATATTTTAAGTCACAAACTATTGTGGCAGGTAGATGCGTCTAATGGAACACAGTTTTATGCGATTCAGGATATTTACAATGGTTTTGGATGGAACAGCTCCGGTGGTGATGACTGGTTTAATGAGTTTTATTACAGATATCACGTAAATTACATCAATATTTATATAACGCTGATCGCATACTGCATCGTTTATATATGTGTCAGCTATAAAACAGTAAGGATCATATACGAACTTGCGATAACAAGGATCATGGCTCTTTTATATTCCGCAGATGTAAATGGTCTGCAGAAGACATTGAAGATCCTTGGAGCTCTAAAGGATGGGTATATAGTTCTTATGTTATCAGCAGTGTGTATCAAAGTTTTCAATTTTGCACAGTTGTATTTGAACAGCAAAGCCGGAAGCAATTCCCTGGTTTACAACATCGTTTTTCTTTTTACCGCATTTGCAGTAGTAGACGGACCGAATCTGATCCAGCAGCTTACAGGTATTGACGCAGGGCTGCAGAGTGGCTTTGGAAAGATCATGGCAGCTTACCATGTTGGACAGGCAGCCAAAAATACGATCTCAAGACCGGCACAATTCGCATGGCAGCAAAGACAGCATAGACAGTTGCTTAATGCAATGGGTGCAAACGGAGGCGGCAGAGAGTCATCAGGATCCGGAGGATCAGGAGAAAAATCCCGTGGTGGAGGAGCTGGAGGATCCGATGGTAACAGTTCCCAGACCGAAAACAACAATGGCAAGAATGGTGGAAACGCAAACCTGAACAGTTCTTTGGATCATGAAAGAGATAAAGGAGATGCACAGGGCAGTCAGAATGCCGGAGAAAACCGGAATGCAGGATCCCAGAATTTGGATAATGGAAGCCGTGATACTCAAAATGACAGCAAGACATCACCACAGTCAGGTGGAGCTGATAATGACAAGAATGGTTCAGGGGCTGATGGACAGCGGACAGGTTCCTCTAATATTGAATCAGACGTAAAAAATGCAGATGTGAATGAGAATGCACAGGCAATGAAGGGCAGTCCGATTGCAAATGATTCCAAGGATCAGTTGAAAAATAAAATGAACCAGATGCCGGGAAACAGACCATCAGGAAAGAGCGGATCAGCGAAGGGCAATATCAAACGTTCATCTGGAAATTACAAAGGCAGGGCTGCATCCATTGGAAAAACTCCAAAGAGTGTTTCAAGAAGCAGCTCATTAAAGCCGGCATCTTCGTCACCAAAGATCAATTCTGTCAAAAAAAATAACATTGGCAGTGAAAAAGCAAAAGATGGGGAAAACATCCAGAGGAATATAAATAAGTCCGCAGATAGCAGAGGCTCATTTACGGAAAAAGCAGACATCAGCAGAACCTCTGTAAATGAAAATGATGTGAGCGGTATCAGGAATGCAATGGAGGATATCGGAAAGAAATCAAATCTTTCAGGCAGTGATAAGAAAGGAGATCAGAAGCTTTGAGTAAATATTATTCAGCTAAAGAAATTAAATCACAGTCAAAAATCTCATGGCATATTTACGCATTTGACTTTTTCTTTCTGCTGATTTATGGAGTGGCTGCATATATGATGCGTAGCCGGGTAAATTCCCATTTGACAATCCTGTATGGGATTTTTTCCGGGATTGTCGCAATAGGTTTGACATTGCCAAGTCCATACAATCATAAGAGAAGGATGTTTCAGTCTATTTTTCTATATTTGAGAAAGGATAAGGATACATACCATCCGGTCAGGAGTGATGTATTTGAGAGGATAGAAAACAATGAATCTGATATTTAGTTTCTTGGGTATGGTCGTATGTACGGCAGCCTTGATTTATATGGTGGTAAAAAAGCCGGACAAAAAACAGAAAAAGGCAGGGGTTTCAAAGAATACATTACAGTTGCTGCCGGAACGGTATTACGATGATGAACTGGATGCTTTTGTTATTGAAAAGGATATGACGGGATATCGGTATATGGATCTGATAGAGATAAAGTCGCAGGATCTAAACAATCTTTCAGAGGATGAGGTCTATTTTAATATGGCAAAGCTTTCAAGGTTTTTTAAGCGCTATGAAATTGATATAAAGCTTATTGCACTGAATTTTCCAAGTGATATGAGCAAACAGAAAAAATATTACATGAAAAAAAGAGAAAGCACGAAAAATGCCAGATATCAGAAATGGATCGACAGGAAGCTTGAGCAGTTTGAATGGCTGGAATTAAATCAGACGACACGAGAGTATTACTGCAAGATTTTTGCTGATAATGAAGAAAAATTAGTGCTGCAAAGGAATCAGATGATAGATGATCTTGGGATTGGAAGGGATGGTCTATTGCTGGAAATCGAGAAAATCAAAAAAATAGAGATCCTAAATAAATGTAATAACAAAAATTCTATGATCTTGAAAAGGGAAAACAATGATTGAGAATAAGAAAAGACAGAAAGAGCCGGAGTATGATATCGAGTTAATAAAAAGGATACAGCCACATGGCGGCATCAGCTTTAAGGATGATCTTTATGTGAAGACAGGAGACGGATATGAGGCATGCTTGCATATCATGGAATATCCGCCGGAAATGGATGATTACTGGCTGGCTCCGTTGACCAATATCAAAGGTACGGTTGTCACCGTTGACATTTCAACGGATGATGCGGAAGAAGTCAAGAAAAATTTAAACAGATCCATGAGTGAACAGAACCAGAGATACAGAAGTGCTACGAACTATGTGGATGAGAATGATGCAGAAACAAAATTCCAGATGATGGATAATCTCCTTCAGGAAATATCAAAGATGAACGAAGTGGTAAAGGTCATTGACACAAGGATTTTTGTTGCAGACAGGACATGGATCGGACTGGAAGAAAAGATCAAAGAGATAAAGACAAAGCTTGATAATCAGGGATATAAAGCATATATCAATCTGAATGAAACAAGAGATGATTGGATGTCCATGAACGATACCTATAAGCATCAGCAGACGAACAGGGAGGCAGTGGAAGGGCAGAGCTATACATCAAACTCTCTGGCTGGCGGATATCCGTTTCATTTCAGTCAGTTGGAAGATCCAAGAGGCGGATATTATGGATACACACCGACAGGTGGAAACTTTGTATGGGACATGTTCTATAAGACAAAAATGAGGTCTTATTACAATAGTCTGGTCATT
Organism: Schaedlerella sp.; assembly: GCA_052272205.1. Taxonomy (GTDB): domain Bacteria; phylum Bacillota; class Clostridia; order Lachnospirales; family Lachnospiraceae; genus Schaedlerella. The sequence continues at coordinate 12,677 of DAVZKO010000049.1, forward strand.
GGAACAATGGGATCCGGAAAATCTACATTGTTAAAAATAATGGAAGAAGATGAAGGTGTAAAAGGACATTTTCTCCGGATTTTTGATGTGGCAGATGAATTTGTGGCACTCACAGAAGAACTTGGAGGAAAAATATTAAAGCCGGACGGATCAGGAAAGGATATTCAGAATCCATTAGAGATACTGCATGCTACAGAAAGTGAACAGTTGAACTTTTCACGCCATATATCAAAGCTTACAACGTTTTATAAAGCATTAGATCCGGAAGCAGAAAGTACGGAAGTTACCGATTTTACAAATCTGCTTACGGAATTTTATGAAAGCATTGGGTTGACACCTCTGGTAAATGGTGTGGAGAGGCAGATATCCGGACTTCCGCCTACATCTTATCCGATATTCAGTGAATTTCTGGAATATCTGAATAAACGGATTACAGAAATTACGGAGAAAGAATACAACAAGGCAGAAATGGTATTTGCCGAGGCACAGTTGAAATCGCTTTACAAAATCACACGTCAGATATCGTCCCTCATTAAGACGTATGGAAATATGTTTAATGGTCACAGCACGATCAATAACATTATGGATGAACAGATAGTAGTGATTAATATTTCAGGATTAAAGGACATGGCGCAAAACGTATTTGCTGCACAGATGACGTCTTTAATGGCTCTTTGCTGGGACAATATGGTTACAAACGGTAAGGTCATGAAAGAAAAATACGAGAGTGGGAAGATTTCTATCGAAGATGTGGTTGATTTCCTGATTATAGTGGATGAGAGCCACAGGTGGGTAAATACAAAATTCGAAGTGATTCTGGATATGGTCATTACATACATGAGAGAAGCAAGAAAATATTTTGGAGGCATATGCCTGGCAAGCCAGAGTGTCAGAGATTATGTTCCGGAAGGTTCATCGGGTGCTGCATTTAATAAGCTGAAAACATTGTTTGAGTTGACACAGTATAAATTTATTCTGCATCAGGATAGTAATGCAAAGGAATTGTTACGGAGTATATTCAATGGGATTTTAACAGAGTCACAGATCAGAAAGATTCCACAGTTGGAAATGGGAGATGCGATCGTGAACCTGTCATCAGCGCAGACAATGGAAGTGCATATTCAGGTAACGGAGGAAGAAAAGGCAATCTTTAAGGGAGGCGTTTAATGAAAAGATCAAAGGCAAAAATAATTGCCTGTTTGGTGATGATTTCATCATTATTGTTTTTCATGTTTCCTGTAATCGTTGCTACGATCCAGTACCGGAATTTACAGTTCATTTTATTTAACGGATACAATTCAGAACAGATCGAAACATCTATGGGTACACTTGGCATAACCGCAGAGGTAGAAGCTTATAGAGATTTGGTGACGGAATACGCAGTTAAATATGGGATAGAAGATTATGTGGATTTACTTCTTGCAGTTATTATGCAGGAATCCGGAGGGATTGGAAATGACATTTTTCAGGCATCGGAATCACTTGGATTAAGCCCCAATACGTTATCAGTGGAGGAATCCATAGACCAGGGTGTAAAGGTAATGGCTGCACGGTTGGAGGCTTCAAAAGTAGAATCCATTACCGACATGAATAAAATCCGTTTAGCGTTGCAGGGATACAACTTTGGCGGTGGGTACATAAAATATGCCATTAACAGAGATGGACAATGGACGCAGGATAACACAAATGACTTTGCTAAAGATCAAAGCAAAGGAAAAAAGAGAAGTGGGAACAAGGCACAGACACTTGGCGTATGGGCGTATGGGGATCAGTATTATACGTTCCATGTTTTAAGATTTTATTCAGCCTCTTACTCTGCAGAAGGAAACAGTGGAGTGGTCGATGTGGCAGAAAGGTGCCTTAATTATCCTTATGTGTATGGTGCTACCGGTCCGGATAAATTTGACTGTTCCGGACTTGTATATTACTGCTATAAATTATCCGGAAAATATACCGGGGCAAGATTAACAGCAGCGGGATATAAAAATATAGCAGCACCAATAACACAGGAACAGGCAGTACCCGGAGATCTTGTATTTTTCACAAGAAAAAATGGTGTTACGCATCATGTGGGAATCTATGTTGGAAATGGTCTTATGATCCATGCACCGAAGCCCGGAGACTATGTTAAATATGGAACTATAGAAAGAACCAATGAAACCGTCAGCTTTGGCAGGTTATCAAATACAATACAAAAGGAATAATTATGAAAAAAGACAGATCAAAGATATTAGGAATGGGATGCATTTTATTTGCCGTATTTATCCTGATCGTAAGCGGCATCCAATACTTCCATAAAGAAAAAAAATCAGGAGTAAAGCCGGATGACAGCGATTTTTATGGCCAGACGGAAGAATATGATTTTAATGATACGGATAACAGTGCATATGTGCCGGAAGTAACGGAAACAGTACAGGCAACGGAGGAAGAATTAGATGATAATGTAGAGCCTCTTGTATATGAAGATTTTCAAATTGAGGATCTTACAGAGGAAGAAAAACAGGCAATCGGTGACAATTATGATTCCTTAGTTGCTGCAATTCAGGAAACAATGTACGCATGTGGATTTTATGACTATACATATGCAGTGTCACTTCATGATCTTGAAATCAATGATGAGGCAGGAACGGTCACGTTGAGCATGGAGGTCATGGCAAACAAAAAAGTAAATATTGATGCGGTGCTTTACGAGAGTGTAGCACAGTGGCAGATAAAAATTTGGTAAGGAGTCCAGATATGAAGATTTTAGATTTAAAAAAGAAAGATGATGAAAAAGCAAAACCATCAAAACAGATGCTGATCACAGGAGCTGCAATCATAGCAGCAATGATCGTAACCATTATCATCATTTATTTTTTGATCCTTCCGGGATATAAGAAAAAAATAGTGGATGATGTGCTTTACGGTGACATATCAGATGACGTGGTCACGGAAACTACCACAGAAGTGGATAATGCGTATGCGGCCGCAGAGCTGAAAGATGAAATATCAAAATATGTGGCAAATTATTTTACAACCACAAATGTTGAAGAATATTTAAGTGACGAAAATGTAGAGCAGCTTGCAGATCTGATCATCAAAAGCTTAAAAGATGCAGGACTGCTGGAGAAGAAGGACAATTCTGATGAAATCAGACAGTCGATAATGGATCAACTGAAAGAACTGCTGGAACAGAATAATCTTACAAATGAGGAAAAATACGAACTGCTGAAAGAACGCTTTGAAAAAGAATTAAAGGAGCTGCAGGAAAAAGATACTCTTACAGAAAAAGAGTTCCAGAGTGTCATATCTATTATAAATTCACTGAAAGACAGCACAGCCACCGATTTTGAATCATTAAAGACAGAAATCATAAAACAGCTTACAAGCAATAAAGAGTTGTCGGACGAGGAGATTGCGGCAATTAAAAAAGCATTGGAAGAAATGGCAGAACAGAACAAAAAAGATCTTTCGGATTTTAAAAAATATTTAGAAGATGAAGTTGTTCCTGGCATTCAGCAGACAATCAATGAAAACACGCAGAATATCGAAAACAACACGAATGCTATCACACAGAATACACAGGACATCAATAATAATACAACATCGATCAGCCAGAACAGTCAGGACATCCAGAACAATGTTACATCTATTTCAAATCTGATCACATCATTTAATGGTATGCAGACAGATGTATCTAATATCAATAATCAGGTATCGATACTTTATGACAGATTAAATAATTGCTCGATCAAATACGAAAATAAACATTTCTATGCAACATTTGATGAAGGAGGTGCCGATCCAGTAACAAAAAAATTGGACTTTGCGGAGTAAAACTTAATACCAATACAGGAAGTACTTCGCAGGAAACGGATGTAAAGGTATCTGTAACATCGTATGGCAATCAGGATTTTATCGTGGAATTAGATGATGCTTATGATCCGGCGCTCTTAACACCGACATGGGAAGGATGGACTTTTGCAGGATGGAAAGATGATAAAGGAAATCCAATGGATAAAGATAGTGTTGCACATGATAAGGTTTTTTATGCGGATTGGGTAGATGATATTGCTCCGGAACTTGATTTTACATCGACCAATAATGTTGCCGAGACACAAACGGTAACAATGAACATGAGTGATAAAGGCTCAGGAATAGCAGAGGTTTATTTTGGATTGCAAAATCCGGAAGAAACAGAGGTGGTTTTCACGCCGTGTACATCAGCTCAGAGTGATCAGACGGTTGCAGAGCCAGGAACGTATTACATGGCATGCAAAGATGCATCCGGAAACATGACATGTATATCTGCAGAGTTCTTTAAGATCACATTAGATTATGGAGATGCAACCTGTCCGGTACGTTACATCGTAGGACTGGAAGGAAACACCGTGACACTTCCAAATCCGGAAAAACTCGGATATACGTTTGAGGGATGGGAGCAGACAGAATAATGTCAGTAAAAGAAAAAAAGCAGAATATCTGGATCACAATGATCATGTTTTTATTAACTATAGGGGAATTGATCGCAGATATCTTGGCAATGGCAGGTATTTATTGTTTAGGAAATGTCTTTTGCGAATTATTAAGTTCAGATATCATGGCATACCTGATGATCCCGGTAGACGTATTGTTACTGATTTTAGGTATCTATGTATTGCAGAGATTAAGAAAGATCATTTGGAGCTTATGCACAAAGAAATAATATTTCCTTTTTATTGAAGATGACAGGAGAATTGAAAATGGTTTATATTTTAAAAAATTTGAATTTAAGAAAGTTATGTATATCATTTACGATTTGTTTTATTTTTATCATAATCGGAATTACACATGTATTTGCAGATGAAAAAGCTAAGATTACACAGGTTGTCATGGATAAGGATGTAGGTGCACGGCTTGATGAAGGGGATTCTGTAAAAATCAGCGTCAAAGCAGAAGGGGCAACGGCAGTGCATGCATGGCTTGTGAACAGAAATAAATCTCATTATACAACAGAAATTATAAATAAATATTATCATTATGTTGAGTTTGTATACAATAATGCGACAGGAGAGTATGAATATACATTTATCAATGATGCAGATTCTGCATCAGGAAAATGGATGATAGACCACTTTAGATTAAGCGATAATGCAGGAAGGGCATATGATTGTTTTGAAATGCAAGACAATGGAACTTTAAAAGCATTTAGAGATTTTTATGTAAATGCTTATAAAGGTGACGTATTCGAAGATCTTGTATTTGTTCATTTTCAAGAATGGAATCCGATTTCGGGAGAATATGAGAACAAAACTACAAAATCTGTACAGAGAGGTACAACAGCCGAAAATCTTGGGACATTATATCAGCCAGCCGATATAGACGGGTTAAATTTTATAAAATGGCATGGTGAAGATGGGCAAAAGATGAATGATGATCAGTTCAATTATGCATATCCTGAATACGATAAAAAGATCGTCAGATTATATACATCAGATGAAAATGGAACAGAAAAATTATTGGACGTAAAATATTCTATGCAGAATGATGAAATTGATTTATCTGAATATAACAATAATTTAAAAAATTATGATCTGAAATGGTATTACTTTGGCAGTGAATTTAATGTATTAAGCAACCCGGTTGAAATTAATGATATGTATACAGTAAACGAATATGCAAGTCAGATATTAGTGGCTGCTTTAACACAAAAAAACGAGAAACCAGGGCAGCCAAATACACCAGAAACACCGCAGACTCCGGAAACACCACAAAATCCGGAAACACCACAAAATCCGGAAACACCACAGACACCGGAAGAATCTAATACAACTGGACAAAATATATCGGGTAGACCGAATGAAAATTCAGTAAAAGAAGAAACAAATAATACAGTTGAAGATCAGAGTGTAAATGAAGAAATACAGGAAGAAGATACATTATCACCAAAGACCGGAGAAAGTCAACTGGGAAAAACAATGGCAGCAATGGTTATTGTAGGATGTATGGCAAGTGTAATTTACATAGTAAGAAAGCGTGAATTATATGAAAAATAAAAAATGGATATGTGGTTTATGTGCCGTATTTTTGCTGTTTTCTTCAACATCAGTTCTGGCCGCACAGGTCACATTTGATGGAAACCACACTTATAAAGCAAATTTTAAAAAGAAACCATATCAGCTAAAAATAAGCGATTTACAGTATGACAGTGTAAATACTTATAACCAGATCAATGTTATTGATAATATGGGCGAGGATACACAAAAGACACAGGATTTTACAGAGGCGCATCCGGGGAATACTTCTTTGCATGGCGAATATACAGTCAATGGAGTTTCCGGACTGGATGAATTATATGTAAAAGATAACGACCGGATTACGGTAGAGTATAAGGCCGATGAAGATTATTTCCTGAAAGATGTTATATATAACGGAAAAAGCATGTTAGGCAGTATGCAGGAAACATACGCTTCTGATGGAAGCAGTCAAGGAAGTGTATCTTTTAATATTAACAATGCATCAGCGGTACAGACACTTGAGGTTCAGTTTTCTCCGGAATGGGCGTATTCAACCGCCCTGTCCGGTGGAAATATTGTTTTATCACAGTATGTAGGGCGAAATACAGTGGTAAACGTGCCTAAAACATGGGATTATTACACATCAGCATCAAATAAAGTGACAATGCCTGTATTGTTGAATAAGTCAGACATGGGAAGCGGTATTGGACCATTTGGAGAAAACCGTGAGATAGAAATTATAAATTATCCTGTTGGCGGAGTTCAATGCCTGGAACACAATTATGGATTTCTGTATGCAGACTGTGTAAGTTTGAGACAGATTAACAATATGATATACGATAATGCTGCAGTATCATATTTTGGCACATTTGCAAGGTGTGCATCTCTTTCAGAGATTCCTTCATTAGGTGGAGGAGCTGCATTAGTAAATATTGCATATATGTGTGATGGGGCTTCAAAGATTACACAGTATCCATACATTGGTGGATCACAGGCTGCACCAGCAGGTGTGACTCGAATAGATATGGCATTTAATAACTGTAAAAGCATTTCCGGAACATACCGGATAAATAACACACAGATTGATATACAGAAAGCCAAAAATTCATTTGCAACACATTCATCCGGATATACAAATGTAATATGCAGCGGAAATACATATAATTCACTTGCATTTTATAAGAGCACAACATCCGGATGGGAAAATGTAGCGTTAAATGGTGCAAGATCAGCAATGCTCATGATAGATGAAAAGGAGAATGATTCAATAAAAGAAAAATCAGAACCAGTGACTGTAGAATCCACAGAAGAAATTATTCCGGAAGATACAGAGCAGAGTGAGGATACAGAAGAAACAGAGACAATCGAAGAAACAGAAGTCGCGGAAAATACCGAAACGGTGGAAGAAGGTACAGAAATTGAAAAATAAGATAAAAAGCATTATATGTATGGCACTTATGGTGTGCTTGACGTTTGGGTTAACCACAACATCATTTGCACAGGTAAGAATTGATAAAAACAAAAGCTACAAGGCAGCATGGAAGATTAATACATATGAATTAAAATTAGATGCAAATGATGGGCGTGGGATCATAGAAGACAGAAAAGTCAAATATAAAGATTCCTATGGGAAACTGCCGGACATCAATAGAGATTATTAT
>DAVZKO010000050.1:0-20023 GCA_052272205.1 Schaedlerella sp.
GATTTGTTATTCAGAGGTATGGAAATTACAACAGGTGGTCAGCGTATCCATGATTACAATCAGTTGATGGAGAAGATGGAAAAACGTGGTATGACAGAAGAAGGAATGGAGCAGTATTTGAGTGCATTCAAACATGGCATGCCGCCTCATGGGGGACTTGGAATTGGTATGGAGCGTCTGACAATGAAACTAATTGGTGAGGATAATGTAAGAGAGACTACATTATTCCCGAGAGATTTGAGCAGACTGGAACCATAAGGAAGTTTGAATCGATAGATTATATGGGATTTTATCAGAGATATAATTAGAAAGACGGGAGGAATTAAAATGGCAAACAAGATTTCAGATGAAACAATGGAATATGTTGGGATTCTGGCAAAATTGGAATTGTCAAAAGAAGAGCAGGAAGCTGCAAAAGCAGATATGGAAAAGATGCTCGACTATATAGATACATTGAATGAACTGGATACAACGGAGATAGAGCCAATGTCTCATGTATTTCCGGTAAATAACGTTTTTCGAGAAGATGTGGTAACCAATGGAGATGGTGTGGAAGACACGTTGGCAAATGCTCCGCTTAGCAAAGAGAATTGCTTCAAGGTTCCAAAGACGATCGGATAGAAAGGCGGTGTATAAGAATGGATATATTAAGTTTAACAGCAGTAGAATTGGGCAAGAAGATTAAAGAAAAAGAAATTTCAGTGACAGAGGCGACAAAAGCTGTATTAGAGCAGGTGAAAAAAGTAGAACCGGAAATTAACAGCTATGTGACAGTAGATGAAGAAGGTGCACTTGCTCAGGCTGAAGAAATTCAGAAAAAGATAGATGACGGTGAATTGACCGGACCACTTGCCGGCGTTCCGGTTGCAATTAAAGATAATATGTGTATAAAAGGACAGAAAACAACATGCAGTTCTAAGATTTTATACAATTTTAAACCAACCTATACAGCAGAAGCAGTGGAAAATCTGAAAAAAGCCGGAGCAGTTATCATTGGAAAAACCAATATGGATGAATTTGCTATGGGCAGCACAACGGAGACTTCTTATTATGGACCAACGAAAAATCCGCATAATACAAAACATGTACCGGGTGGCTCATCCGGTGGTTCTTGTGCAGCAGTTGCAGCACAGGAGTGTTACTATGCGTTGGGTTCTGATACGGGTGGTTCAATTCGTCAGCCAAGTTCGTTTTGTGGAGTAGTTGGATTGAAGCCAACATATGGAACAGTATCACGATATGGTCTGGTTGCTTATGGTTCTTCCTTAGATCAGATTGGTCCGGTAGCGAAAGACGTTACAGATTGTGCAACCATTTTAGAGGCGATTGCATCGCATGATGTGAAAGACAGTACATCGGTACAGAGAGAAGCGTATGACTTTACCAGTGCATTGACAGATGATGTGAAAGGTTTGAAAATCGGTATCCCAAGAGATTACTTTGGTGAAGGTCTGGATGCGGAAGTAAAAACTGCAATTTTAAAAGCAGCAAAAGTGTTAGAAGAAAAAGGTGCAATTGTAGAAGAATTCGATTTAAGTCTGGTGAAATATGCAATTCCGGCATATTATGTCATTGCTTCGGCAGAGGCAAGTTCGAACCTGGAACGTTTTGATGGGGTGAAATATGGATACCGGACAGAAGCGTATGAAGGACTTCATAATATGTATAAAAAAACACGTTCAGAAGGATTCGGTGCAGAGGTGAAACGAAGAATTATGCTTGGTTCGTTCGTTTTGAGCTCCGGATATTATGATGCTTATTATTTGAAAGCACTTCGTACAAAAGCATTGATCAAAGAAGCGTTTGATAAGGCATTTGCCAAATACGATGTAATCCTCGGACCGGCAGCACCGACAACAGCACCGGAATTAGGAAAGAGTTTAAGCGACCCGATGAAAATGTATCTTGGAGATATTTACACGATTTCGGTAAACCTTGCGGGACTTCCGGGAATGTCGGTTCCGGTTGGAAAAGACAACAAAGGGCTTCCAATCGGTATGCAGCTTATTGGAAATGTATTTCAGGAGAAGACATTGATTCGTGCAGCATACACATATGAATGTGCAACAGAGAAACAATATGAAGTTCCGGCGGATGTTATGACAGGGAAGGAGGCGTAATCACAGATGGCACAGTATGAAACAGTCATTGGACTGGAGGTCCATGTAGAGTTAGCAACAAAAACAAAGATTTTCTGTGGTTGCAGCACAGAATTCGGTGGAGCACCAAATACGCATACCTGTCCGGTCTGCACAGGTATGCCGGGTTCACTTCCGGTATTGAATAAGCAGGTTGTAGAATATGCGATGGGAATCGGTCTGGCAACGAATTGTAAGATTACCCAGGTTTGCAAATTTGACCGTAAGAATTATTTCTATCCGGATAACCCGCAGAACTATCAGATATCTCAGTTATATCTTCCGATTGCCCGAGACGGCTATGTAGAAATCGAAGTTGGAAATACAAAGAAAAAAGTGCGTATTCATGAAATGCATATGGAAGAAGATGCAGGTAAACTGGTTCATGATGAGTGGGATGACACTTCACTGGTTGATTATAACCGAAGTGGTGTGCCGTTGGTTGAGATTGTATCAGAACCGGATATGCGTTCGGCAGAGGAAGTAATCGCATATCTGGAAAAACTGAGAATGATAGTACAGTATCTCGGCGCATCTGACTGTAAATTACAGGAAGGTTCTATGCGTGCGGACGTGAACCTCTCTGTTCGTAAAGTAGGTTCCGAGACATTTGGTACAAGAACCGAGATGAAGAACCTGAACTCTTTTAAAGCGATTGCACATGCGATAGAAGGTGAGAAACAGCGCCAGATTGAGCTGATTGAAGCCGGAAAAGCAGTTGTTCAGGAGACCAGAAGATGGGATGACAATAAAGAAAGTTCATTTGCAATGCGTTCCAAAGAAGATGCAAAAGACTATCGTTATTTCCCAGAGCCGGATTTGGTCCCGATTGTTATCAGTGATGAATGGATTGATAAAATTAAGAGCCAGGAACCGGAGTTCCGTGACGCAAAATTGGAGCGCTATAAACAAGAATTTGATATTCCGGAGTACGATGCCGGTATTTTGACAGAGTCGAAACATATGGCTGATTTGTTTGAGGTTACAACAGCAATCTGCAACAAGCCGAAAAAAGTATCGAACTGGTTGATGGTAGAAACGATGCGTCTGATGAAAGAACATAATGTGGAAGCGGAACATCTCAAATTCTCTCCGGAGAACCTTGCAAAATTAATTGAACTTGCAGATGCCGGTACTGTGAACAGTTCGGTGGCAAAAGAAGTGTTCGAACATGTATTTCTGGAAAATGTGGATCCGGAGAAATATGTAGAAGAACATGGTTTGAAGACAGTGAATGATGAGGGTGCGTTAAAAGCAACTCTCAAGCAGGTGATCGCTGCAAATCCTCAGGCGGTTGCAGATTATAAAGGAGGAAAAGAAAAAGCACTGGGGGCATTGGTCGGACAGACAATGAAGGCAATGAAGGGAAAAGCAAATCCTGGAATGGTCAACCAGATGTTGCGGGAGATGCTGAGCTAAAAATGAAAAATGTTACAAAATTGTTAAAAACTGTTGCATAATTACCGCCGATGTATTATACTAACTAAAGTATAATTTAGAAATAGTAGAAAAACCCATTTTTGGAAAGCTGTAAAAGATACTTTCTTGCTATTTTTTAGAAAGTATTGTAGAATAGTTTTATATGGGATATAAAATTGTAGATAAGGAATAGGTGGTAAGATGAAGTTTAAGAAAGTACAGAGTTTATTACTGGCAGTTGTTTTATCATGTTCTATGATGGTGACTCCGGTATTAGCAGCACCAAGCAGTTCGGATCAGGCTTCACTGGAAGCGCAGAAAGCAACAGCACAGAGTGAAGTGAGTTCTCTGCAGGAACAGTTGAATTCATTGATGACAAAGATGAATGACTTGGAGACACAGTTGATTGAAAAAGGTCAGCAGATTTCTCAGGCAGAGGTTGATCTGGAAGCTGCACAGCAGAAGGAACAGCAGCAGTATGAAGACTTAAAACTTCGTATTAAATACATGTATGAAGAAGGCGATGGTTCTGCAGTTGAGCGTATCCTTACATCAGGAAGTATCGCTGAAGTTCTGACACAGGCTGAGTATGTACAGAAAGTACACTCTTATGATAGAGAGCAGTTACAGGAATATCAGAATACAGTACAGCAGGTAGCAGATTTGAAGAGTGGTCTGGAAGAAGATCAGGCAAAACTGCAGAGTCTGGAAGGTGAATATCAGGCACAGTCTGATGAGCTGAATACAACAATCGAAAGCAAGAGTGAAGAGATTAGCAATCTGGACAGCATGATTCAGGAAGCTGCAAGAGTAGCACTGGAGAAGGCAGCAGCAGAGAAAGCGGCCGCAGAGCAGAAGGCAGCGAAAAAAGCAGCACAGAGTAATCCAGCATCTAATACAACAGTAGCAAGCAACAATACAACGAATAATACAGGAACAACAAATACAGGAACAACAGATACAGGAAATAGTGGCGGAACAACAACGATTGTTACTCCAGATCCAACACCGGATCCGACACCTGTAACACCGTCAACTCCATCTGTAACACCATCCGTTGATGGAAGTGCTGTTGTAAGCCGTGCATACAGCCAGCTCGGAGCGGCATATGTATGGGGAGCTTGCTCACCGGGAGCATTTGACTGTTCAGGATTCGTAAGTTACTGTCTGACAGGAAGCTATACAAGACTTGGAAATACATATACATTTCTTGGATGGACACAGGTAAGTGATCCACAGCCGGGTGATGTTTGCGTTAATGGAAACCATTGTGGTATTTATATCGGTGGTGGACAGATGATTCACGCAGCAACAGAAGGTGTTGGTGTTATCGTGGGAGCTGTTCAGGGCGGTATGATTTATGTTCGTTACTAAAGAGAATTTACATATAAGTTACGAATGACAAAAGAATAAAAGTACAAAAGAAACCCCTCAGAATTTGATGATTCTGAGGGGTTTTGCCGTAAACACTTAGCGAGGTCGTTTTGAGTTTGGTAAGAACGCACACCTCGATGTTTATTTGGCAGGAACGATTTCGAGCCAATATCCGTCAGGGTCTTCAATAAAATAGATACCCATCTCAGGATTCTCAAAACAGACACATCCCATCTCTTTATGTTTGGCTAATGCTGCATCAAAGTCTTCCACTGTAAATGCAAGATGAATCTCATTATCACCGAGGTCATATGGGCGGTCCATATCACGCAGCCATGTTAATTCTAACTGATGCGGTGTTGTTCCGTCTCCGAGATAGACAAGTGTAAAACTACCGTCAGTAGCATCTTTCTTACGAATGACTTCCAGTCCTAAAGCTTCTTTGTAGAAGTCCAGAGATTTTTGTAAATCATAAACATTCAAATTGTTATGAGCAAATGTGAATTTCATAGTTTGTTTCCTCCATTATAATATGTGTTGTATACGCGTGTACGATCCTACAAATCGAAAGAGACACTTTTACTATACGAATTAGTAAGAAGTGTAAAGTGAATTGTAGAATTATATACTACATAGGCTTAGAATACCATAGATTGAATCCTTGAAAAAAGCCTTGCATTTCATAATGTTTTATGATAAACTACTATCGTTGCGAAAAAACACGTATGCGGATTACCCCTTCTGGTGCCTAATTTCACAAGTTGTGGAACGGTCTTGGGGATGAAGAAAAACATACGGAAGATTAAAACCAATGGAGGAAAGTAACATGAGCGTTATTTCAATGAAACAGCTTTTAGAAGCAGGTGTTCATTTTGGACATCAGACAAGAAGATGGAACCCTAAAATGGCTCCATACATCTACACAGAGAGAAATGGTATCTACATCATCGACCTGCAGAAATCTGTAGGAATGGTTGACGATGCATATCAGGCAGTAGCTGACATCGCAGCTAATGGTGGTACAGTACTTTTCGTAGGAACAAAGAAACAGGCTCAGGATGCTATCAAGACAGAAGCAGAGCGTTGTGGAATGTACTATGTAAATGAGAGATGGCTTGGAGGTATGCTTACAAACTTCAAGACAATCCAGAGCCGTATCAAGAGACTCAAAGACATCGAGACAATGGCAGAAGACGGAACATTTGACGTATTGCCTAAGAAAGAAGTTATTGAGCTGAAAAAAGAATGGGCTAAACTTGAGAAAAACCTTGGCGGAATCAAAGATATGAAGAGAATCCCAGATGCTATCTTCATCGTAGATCCTAAGAAAGAAAGAATCTGCGTACAGGAAGCTCACACATTGGGAATTCCATTGATCGGTATCGCTGATACAAACTGTGATCCAGAAGAACTGGATTATGTAATCCCAGGAAATGATGATGCAATCAGAGCTGTAAAACTGATCGTTTCTAAGATGGCTGATGCAGTTATCGAAGCAAACCAGGGAGCAGCAGAAGAAGCATATTATGAAGATGCTGAGGAAGCAGTAGCTGAAGAGGCTGTAGAAGAGTAAGATGACTCGAATGCTTCAGCCTGATTAATCAGGCTGAGGCATTTTTTTCATTCCAGATTATATAGAAAATTTACAAAAGTAGGTTTACTATATGAACAAATGTATGTAATAATGGAAACGGAAGAATTCGTGTTCCTTTAAAAAAGATAAAATGGAGGATAAGATCATGGCAATCACAGCAAGCATGGTAAAAGAATTAAGAGAGATGACAGGTGCAGGAATGATGGACTGCAAAAAAGCTCTTGGTGAAACAAATGGTGATATGGATGCAGCAGTAGAGTACCTGAGAAAGAACGGACAGGCTAAAGCTGAGAAAAAAGCAGGAAGAATTGCAGCAGAAGGTATTGTTAAAACTGTAGTGAAAGACGACAAAGTTGCTTCTATCGTAGAAGTTAACTCTGAGACAGACTTCGTTGCTAAGAACGCAGACTTCCAGGCATTTGTTGAAGCAGTAGCTAATCAGGCAGCAGATTCAGATGCAGCAGATATGGATGCATTCATGGCTGAGGCATGGGAAGAAGATACAACAAAGACAGTAAAAGACGCTCTTGTTGAGAAGATCGCTGTAATCGGTGAGAACCTGAACATCAGAAGATTTGAGAAAGTTGTAACTGATGGATGTGTAGTATCTTACATTCACGGTGGCGGACGTATCGGTGTCCTTATCGAAGCTGATACAGACGTAGTTAACGATGAGATTAAAGCTTGCCTGAAAAATGTAGCAATGCAGGTTGCAGCTATGTCTCCAAAATATGTATCACGTGCAGAAGTATCTGAAGAGTTCTTGAACCACGAGAAAGAAATCCTTCTTGCTCAGGCTCAGAAAGAGAACCCAGAGAAACCAGCTAACATCATTGAGAAGATGATCATCGGACGTCTGAACAAAGAGATGAAAGAGATCTGCCTGCTTGATCAGGTATACGTTCAGGATAGTGATCTGTCAGTTGCTAAATATGTAGAAAAAGTAGCAAAAGAGAACAATGCTAACGTTACAGTTAAGAGATTTGTTCGTTTTGAGACTGGTGAAGGTCTTGAGAAGAAACAGGATGACTTTGCTGCAGAAGTAGCTGCTCAGGCTGGAATGTAATCCAGAAGTCGCAAAGCAGATGGGAAACTAATTTCCTAGATAACATGAATTTTAAAACCCTTGAAAATCCCAGAAAATGGGCATTTTCAAGGGTTTTTGAAGTTTAAGGAAAAAGCTTCCCCAAAATTTGAACGTAAAATAGCGTATCTTCCCCAAAATTATCGTAAGTTATCGCATGGAAAATAGGGATTGAGGAAACTTGCGGGATAATTTATAATAATACCATATGAACAAAAGCAACATACAAAGGAGAAAACAACATGTTTGAAATTATGAGCCCAGACGAAGCAATTCGCCTGATTCGAGACGGAGATTGTATTTGCGTGAATTCTTTCGTTGGAATTGAGAATCCGGTTGAATTACACGAAGCAATATATCGAAGATATCAGAAGATGCAGTCCCCAACACATTTGACAATCATTTCCAGTGCAGGATTTGGTGTGTGGGATGAGAATCGGAATGCAGAAAGATACATTCGAGAAGGTGCGGTAGACAAGCTGATCTGCGGCCATTTCGGAGCAATGTTGAGCACGAAGAAACTAGTGTTGGAAGACCGGTTTGAGGCATATAATCTGCCGCTTGGATGTATTTCACATGCGATTCGGGCACAGGCAGGTGGACTTCCGGGAGCACTTTCCAAAGTTGGTCTGGATATTTTTGTGGACCCGAGAATGGAAGGCCCTGGAATCAATCGAATCTCAATCGATGATTCTCTGGTAAAGCATGTTGAGGTGGATGGGGATGAATTCCTCTATTATAAATTGCCGAAGATTACAATTGCTCTGATTAAAGGAACAGCGGCGGACAGAAAAGGGAACATTACGTTTGATGATATGTTTATGTCCGGTGATGCATTGTCGATTTGTCAGGCGGTAAAAGCCAACCGGGGAAAAGTCATCGTCCAGGTGGACAGATTGGTAGATACGCCATCCCGTCCGCGTAATGCGATCATTCCGGGATGTCTGGTGGATGCGATTGTTGTGTCGGAACCGGAGAAGCGTAATGATGCCTATACGGCATTGACCGGAAGTTTTGAGATTCCGTATGAGGAGTGGAATACATGGAGTGAGAAGATTGCGACAGTTTCGTCAAAGCCGGCGAAGAATAGTGTGATAGGAAGTATCATTGGACGAAGAGCAGCAAAAGAACTTCGTGTGGACGACATTGTGAATATCGGGATCGGAATTCCGGAGCAGGTATCACGTTATGCCAGAAAGAGCGGTATGCTCGATATGATTACGCTGACAGTGGAGTCTGGTGGTATCGGTGGATTTCCTTCTTCGGGAGAGACGTTTGGTGCGATGATCGGTGCGGCATCGGTCTATGATATGGCGAACCAGTTTGACCTGTATGACAATGGTGGATTGGATATTTGCTTTATGGGAGCACTTGAGGTGGATAAGCATGGGAATGTAAATGCACATCGAAGTCCGGGCGCATTTGCCGGAATCGGTGGATTTGCGAATATCACGGCAAAGACACCGACGGTTGTGTTCTGTCTTAGTTTCAACGCAAAAGGTCTGGAAGTTGTACAGGAAGAGGAAAATGTAACGATACAAAAAGAAGGCAGTATTGCGAAGTTTGTAGAGCAGGTGAAAAGTGTCAGCTTTTCGGCAAAACGTGCGATTGAAAATGGCCAGAAAGTGTTATATGTGACGGAGCGATGTGTATTCAGACTGACGCCGAAAGGATTAAAACTGATCGAAGTTTATCCGGGAGTGGATGTACAGAAAGAAATATTGGAGCAACTTCCGTTTGAGATTGAAATTTAACAAACTTTCTTTTATAATAGATAAGATAGTCGCAAAGAAAAGGAACGTGTATCATTGCGAGTGACCAATGAAAAGGAGAATAGTTACATGGAACAGAATGTATTAGCAGTTGTTGCAGGACACAAAATTACAGAGGAGGATTTGAATACATTTATTCAGAGACTTCCGAGAGAGCAGCAGATGTATGCATCAAACCCTCAGTTCAGAGAGCACTGCAAAGAGCAGCTTGTTGCGATGCAGGTGCTTGCACAGTGTGGAGTAGATGAGCAGCTTGAAGAGACAGAAGAATTCCAGAAGATTATGGAAGATGCAAAAAAGGATATTTTAGCTCAGCTTGTATTAAAGCATACATTGGATGCTGTAACAGTTTCTGATGAAGAAGTAAAAGAATTTTTTGAAAATAACAAGCAGCGTTATGTAAAAGGTGCGACAGTAAGCGCAAAACATATCCTGACAGATTCCGAAGAAAAATGTAATGACATTTTGGAAAAGATTACAAATGGAGAAAAAGAATTTGAGGAAGCTGCAAAAGAATTCTCAACATGCCCATCCGGAGCACAGGGCGGAGACCTTGGAGAATTCGGTAAAGGTCAGATGGTAAAAGAGTTCGAAGACGCAGCATTTGCAGCAGAAGTCGGACATGTAGTTGGACCGGTTCAGACACAGTTCGGATATCATTTGATCAAGGTTGAGAAGAAGAATGAAGCTCAGGAAGCTAATTTTGAAGAAGTAAAAGACCAGATCAAAGCAGAAGCTTTGAAACAGAAAAAGGACAAAGCTTACGCAGATAAGGTCAACGAATTAAAAGCAAAATATGTTCAGTAAGAATATAGAAGTATAATTAGATACAAATAAATAAAGTGTTCGGTGCTGTCTGGCAGAGTTTATCTACATTTGATGATTGGAGTCTGTCAGACAGGTAAAAGGGAAACAGGTGTAAGACCTGTACGAACTCGTCACTGTGAGTAAAGGATTCTGCTTAGGAATATGTTGCAATGCAAGATATAGGTCAAGAATGGTATGATAGCATGCAAACAAGTGAAATGAAGCGAAAATGCGATGCAGAATATATGTGGATACATGTATACAATCTAGAGACCACTGGGAAACCGGGAAGGTGTAGTCACATAATTTACAAGTCAGGAAACCTGCCGGTCACTGGTGCGGGGGATAGAATGTTGCTGCCCACAGGAAACTGAGAAGAGCAATGATTGAATATTCCAGATCACGAGTAATTGATTGTGCCGAAAATAAATCGAAAAGAGAATTCTCTTTCTATTTCGCATGTCCGAAATTCTATTTATTTCCCGTAATATAATGATGATCAAAAGATAATATAGAGAGTTAGATTGGAGAAAATATGAAGAAGCGAAGTGCAATATTATTGGCTCTGTTGTTGAGTGCGTCTATGGTAAGCCCGTCATTGTCTTATATGCAGGTTTATGCGGAAGATAGTATGAACGATGTAATTGTTGAAAATGAGAATCCGGCAGATGTTATAGAATCTGGCAATGTAGAAATGCAGCCGGATCAAGGAGGCGAAAATGAAATCGGCGGAGCAGATATGAACGATGCCGGACAAACTGCAGAGAACGGACAATTGGAAGACAATGCAGGTGATAACGAAACGGAGAGCACAACTGAGATAACAAAGCCGACAGAATCGGAAGGAACTGTTGGGGCAATCCAAAGTGAAGAAACTGTTCGCACAGAGAGTGTAAATACAGAATCCTTGAATTCAAACACAGAAGAAAAACCGACGGAAAAAACAGCGCCAAGTGTAACCGGAACAAAAGTTCAGGTTGTGAAGGCGGATGGTACAGAATTCAAGATGTTTGTCGTAAGCGAATCGGAAGTAAGTGCCAGTGGCGATAAATTGAAGATTACGATGTCTACAAATAATGTTTCATTTGATGGATTATACTTTGGTTCAAAAGAAGATGCGGATAAGAGTCCTGTTGTGGAAGGGACACAGAATGATTCCGGTGGATGGAATTTTACGTTCGAGGTGGCAGCATCAAATAAAGGAGCTTGTGTTCCGGTCGTGCTTCGTAAAAAGAAGGACGGAAGCTGGTATACAAGTGCTGATCTGTGGATGTATATTCCAAGCGAAGTGACAACTCCGGACCCGGAACCAACACCGACACCGGATCCAACTCCAGATCCAAAACCGACTCCGGGGGAGGAAACGAAAGTTGTAGAAGATGGCATTTATGAAGTGAACGTTACATCAAGTGCTGCGATGTTTCGTGTGACGAATTGTACTTTGACGGTAAAAGATGGAAAGATAGAGGCGTTGTTGACGTTAAGCGGAAAAGGATATGGTTATCTTTATCCGGGAACAGCAGAAAAAGCAGCGGAAGATGAATCGAACTGGGTTCCGTTTGTGGCAAATGAGAATGGAAAATACACGTATACAATTCCAGTCGAAGCATTAGATAAAGAAATTGCTGTTGCTGCATATTCTACAAAAAACAAAAAATGGTACGACAGAACACTGGTATTTGAATCCGAATCGCTGAAGAAGGTAGGAGATATCGAGAACGGAGGTGGAGAAGACCCATCTACTCCGTCCAAACCATCTGAGCCGACGATTCCGACAACTCCGACACTTCCAAATGTACCGACACTTCCGGGAACTTCAGGAAATGACGGAAAGGCTGACAATGAATCCAAGTATGAGTCCGATACAAGTGGTTCTACAGCAAGAGTGGAAAGCGCAACGACATTGGCAGACGGAGTCTATACACCGGACCGTTTTAGCTGGTCGGGAGGAACCGGAAAGGTACAGATTACCTGTAATAAGATTACCATTCAAAATGGACAGGCGTATGCAACACTTGTGTTCAGCAGTGATCATTATCAGTATGTAAAAGCAAGTGGAAACACGTACTATACGACAAAAGGTGGCGGAACGGCAACAGTAGTGATTCCGGTTGCGCTGAATCAGAACAACAGAATTATAGCAATGACAGATAAGATGTCGACAGCACATGAAATCGAATATCATATTTTCATGTATCTTGCAGCCGCAAATGGTGGAAATAGTACAAAGAGCAATTTGATTGGAAGTGGTAACAGCGACAATCAGATTCTGGATGAGAAAGCACCGGAAATCATGGGATTAGAATATCAGTCAGAAACAAAACTGGAATATGCACAGTATTTCAAGATTTATCATTATGAAAAAGGAATTGTCCTTTTAGAAGTGGATATGACAAAAGATACAGCGAGAGATCCGGAAGTACAGAAGAAAGATTCAGACAGTAAAGATACAGCGGACAAGTCAGAGAACAAAACGACAGATACGAAGACAGAGCAGACGAAAGAATCCGCAGCAGAGGACTCCGCAACAGAATCTTCAGAACAGAATGGCAAGAATGGTGTGAGTGAAAAGGAACTTGCCGCTGAGCTTTATAAAGGAAATGTTGTAAAGTATCTGATTGTTCCGGAGAATGTTAATATTCCGGTCGGACTGGATCAGGATATGATCATTGTAAATGTTCCGGCAGACAAAACCTATGCCGCATCGGATAATATTTTGAAAACGATGGAGCAGTTAAATGTATTGGATTCAGTGGCTGCTGTGGGAAGCAAACAGAAGGATTGTACAATCTCTGCGGTTGCAGACAAGATGAAGAAAGGCAAAGACGGAGAATCAGCAGAAGTTGTATATGGAGGAAACTCTGAGAATCCGAAATATAAAACATTAGTAAAACAAAAAGTAAATCTTGCGCTTCTTCCAGAATCCATTCTTCCAAAAGAAGAGAAGTCGGAGCAGAAGAAAGAGACGAAGTCAGAGGATAATAAAACAACAGATACAAAGAACACTGCACTTACAGTGGAAGAACAGACAGAGCGCTTTGAAGAATATACAGAGAAATTCGCGATGCTTGGAATCCCGGTTATTGTAGATCGTTCTGCAGATGAGCAGACAGAACTTGCAAAACAGGAATGGTTGAAAGTGTATGGCGTGTTATACGGATGCGAAGATGAGGCAAACCAGTTATTTGAGAAACAGGTAGAGAATGCAGAAAAATAGGAGAAACAGCATGAAAAGAAAATGGTATAGAGGCATTGCGGTGATACTTGCATCGACGCTTCTTCTAATGGGATGCACATCTACGGCAAATTCGGAACAAAAACAGACGAAGCAGGAGCAGGCAAACCAAGAAGACACAGGCAAATCAAAGTCAGATAAGCAAGAACAAAAAGAAGGACCTCAAATTGATGGTCTGACCTATGAGAAAGCGATGGATCTGACTTATGCAAATGAATTTGATGTATACTATTATAAAGAGGGTTATAAACTTATCGACATTCATGAAAGTTGCAAGTATCTGGTCGTGCCGGAAGGAGAAGCGGTTCCGGATGGACTGGATGACGATATTGTAGTGATTGAACAGCCGTTGCAACATGTTTACATGGCGGCCAGTGCATCGATGTCGCTTATTGCATCGATCGATGCGATTGATTGTGTGAGTTTTTCGGGATTGAATGAATCCGACTGGTATGTAGATGCTGCAAAACAGGCAATGAAAGATGGCAAGATGATTTATGCGGGAAAATACAGTGAGCCGGATTATGAGACGTTGATAGACGGAGGCTGTGACCTGGCGGTTGAGTCTACCATGATTCTACATACGCCAAAAGTACAGGAAATGATTGAAGATCTGGATATTCCGGTATTGGTGGATTATGCCAGTTATGAATCTCATCCGCTTGGAAGAACGGAGTGGGTAAAATTGTATGGCGCATTATTTGATAAAGAATCCGAAGCGGAACAATTCTTTGAAAAGCAGGCGAAAATTATCGAACAGTTGGAAGGATTTCAGAATACGGAAAAGACCGTAGCCTATTTTTATATCAATACCGATGGTTCTGTAGTTGTACGAAAATCGGATGACTATATTCCATCGATGATCGAGATTGCGGGCGGAAGATATGCCTTCTCTGATTTGAAGAATCCGGACAGCAATGCTCCGTCTGTGAAACTGACGATGGAAGAATTCTATGCAACGGCGGTGGATGCGGATTATCTGATCTACAATGGTACGATTGTCGGACAGGTGAGCAGCATCAAAGAACTGGAAGCGAAGAGTAATCTTTTCTCGGAATTTAAAGCAGTAAAAGAAGGAAATGTCTGGTATACGGGAAAGAATTTATATCAGGCAACGGATACAGTCGGTGAATTGATTCGAGATATGCATCTGATGCTCACAGGAGGGGATTCCAAAGAGATGACTTTCCTGCAGAAGATGGAATAGTAGAAGGAACAAGAAAAATACAGAAAAATTGGTGAAAGAGATGGAAAATCATAGTTTTCAAATGGAAAATCTGAAGCGGCGTTCCAGATATACACTGGTATTTGTTACGATGGCAATTCTGTTTTTTGCAATCGTAGTTTTGAATATCAATACGGGAAATGTGCATATTTCCGTGTCGAAAATCCTACGAATTTTGTTTTTGCGTGACGGAGATGCGGTGGAATATAATATTATATGGAAAATCCGATTACCGCGAATTTTGATGGCGGCACTGCTTGGCGGTGCGCTGTCATTGTCCGGTTTTTTATTGCAGACGTTCTTCTCGAATCCGATAGCAGGTCCGTTTGTTTTGGGAATCTCATCCGGGGCAAAGATGGTCGTGGCATTGACGATGATTCTGTTTTTGAAATACATCGGAAGATATTCGTCCTACACGCTTGTGATTGCAGCATTCATCGGCTCGTTGATCTCTACGGGTTTCATTTTGCTGATGTCCAAAAAAATACATCATATGGCATCTCTGCTTGTTGGTGGAATTATGATCGGTTATATCTGCTCGGCGATTACAGATTTTGTTGTTACGTTTGCAGATGATTCGGATATTGTGAATCTGCATGGCTGGTCCCAGGGAAGCTTTTCCGGTACAAGCTGGAGTAACATTCAGGTCGCGGCAGTGATTGTAGGAATTACGGTAGTATGTACCTTTTTCTTGTCAAAACCGATTGGCGCATATCAGCTTGGAGAAGGATATGCACAGAGTATGGGCGTCAATATTAAATGGTTTCGAATTGCATTGATTCTGTTGTCGAGTATATTATCAGCGTGTGTAACTGCATTTGCAGGACCGATTTCGTTTGTCGGAATTGCAGTTCCGTTTCTTACAAGAAAGGCATTCGGAACGGCAAGACCGATCGTGATTATACCGGGAACATTTTTTGCGGGAGCAGTGTTCTGCATGTTATGTGATTTGATTGCAAGAATGGCACTTGCTCCGGTGGAATTAAATATCAGTACAGTGACATCAATTTTAGGTGCCCCGATTGTAATTTATATGATGCTAAAACGCGAGAAGGGAAGATAAGAATGGCAGACTATGAGATTCAACTGGATAATCTGGCAGTAGGTTATCAGGGAAAACCTTTGATTCATAATATCAATATCGGGATTCATAAAGGCGAGATTGTAACGCTGATCGGGCCGAATGGATCCGGGAAATCGACGATTCTAAAAAGTATTACAAGACAGTTGAAATGGATTGCTGGAAATGTATTTTATGATGATACTTCTCTTTTAAAGTTGTCTTATAAAGATATGGCATCGAAAATGGCTGTCGTTTTGACGGAGCGGATTAAAACCGAGTACATGACCTGCCACGATGTGGTGGCGATGGGACGCTATCCGTATACAGGCCGCTTGGGCATATTGACAGCGGAGGATGAGCAGATTGTTGAAGAGGCAATGAACATTGTACATGCAACAGATTTGGGTAATCGTAATTTTGATGCAATCAGTGATGGGCAGAGACAACGCATTCTGCTTGCAAGAGCAATCTGTCAGGAACCGGAGATTATGGTGCTGGATGAGCCGACTTCCTTTTTGGATGTAAAGCATAAGCTTGAACTGCTTTCAATCTTGGAACATATGGCAAGGGAAAAGCACATTACAGTAATTATGTCTCTGCATGAAATCGAATTGGCACAGAAAGTTTCAGACAAGGTGATGTGCGTCAAAGGAGAAACAATCGCCCAGTATGGTCGACCGGAAGAAATTTTTACAGAAGAGCTTGTTCAAAAGCTGTATGAGATCGAAAATGGATATTTCGATCCACTCTTTGGGAGTATGGAACTTCCGAAGGTGGAGGGAGAACCAAAAGTATTGGTGATATCTTCCGGCGGCAACGGGATTCCGATATATCGAAAACTTCGAAAAGAACAGATTCCGTTTGCGGCAGGGATTTTATATCAGAATGATGTGGATTATCAAGTTGCGAAGGTATTGGCTGCACAAGTGATCGTGGAAGAGCCTTTTCGGGAAATCCGTGATGAGACATATAAGATGGCTTTGAAAACAATACAAAAGTGTGACAAAGTGATTGATGCGGGGGTAGAGATTGGAAGTATCAATCATAAAATTGTAGATTTGATAGAGGAAGCAAAGAGATTGGGAAAATTATAAATCCCAGTCTCTTTGCTTTTTGCCTTCCAGACATTTAACAGACCGGATATTTTTGGATCGCTGTTCGTCAGTGTTTACTACATGGGTGGTGCAGTTGTCCAGCTTGCACTGGCACTGTTTTTTGCGACAATGATGGTATTTAAAGTAAAAGGAGAGTCCGTTTTTAAAGCGACAATGTTCTTCCCATATCTGATCTGTGGCATTGCGTTGATGGACGGGCAGGGATGGTTCCATGAACCAAAGCAGATTGGAATGGAAAGTGCTTGGAATAAGATTCGATTCAATACAACCTATGGAGAGTTGACAGAATGGGATTTCAAGCAGTATATGCCACAAGTTGTAATTGTGGCAATCGGTCAGAATGACAATCATCCGGTAGATTATATGAAAGAAGATTATGAATGTGAACAAGCTAAAATATGGAGGAAGCATTATTCCGGACAATTAAAAAAGATACGCAGAGTATATCCGGATGTATGGATGGTGTGTTGTACTACATTGTTGCAGCATGATAGTTTGTGGGATAGGGCAATTGATGAGGTAGTGCATTCTCTTGCTGATAAAAAAATCTCTCATTGCGTATTCAAAAGAAACGGAGTAGCAACACCGGGACATTTGAGAATACCGGAAGCCTATGAAATGGCAAGGGAACTTGCGGATTATATTGAAAAACTTTGTATACATTAAAATAGCATTTTAGAAAGCCCTATGGTAAAATAAAATGAAAGTAAATTGAAAGTTATAAAGGAGAAATAATGAGTACAAAAAAAGCAATTAGCACATCATTTGTTGCTATATTTATTTTAATAATCACACAGATTATTGCACAATCCATTGCAAGTATGTTTGTTATAATAAAAATTCCATCTGGCATTTGTAATATTATCGCTGGAATTATATATGCTGGATTGACATATCTTATTCTGAAAATGTTTATTAGCAAAATTATTAAATTGCCGACTTCGGATTTCGGAATGCCTAAATTTGCTATTAAAATAAGATGGATTTTAATAGCTGTATTATTACCATTTGTTATAAAAGGAAGTTATCTTTTAATATTCAACGGTAAGTATGTATCCTCAAATATGAATGGAAATCAGATATTTAATACTTTAAGTGCAGGGGTTGCATTTACCGGAATAGCGGCTGGATTTGTTGAAGAAATGGTGTTTAGAGGAGTTATACTTAATGCATTAAAGAAAAGATGGAATATTAAGGTGGCTGTAATTGTTCCATCAATGTTATTTGGTATTGTGCATGTTTTGGGACAGGATTTTTCAATAGGCAGTTGTTTATTAGTAATTATCGCTGGAACGATGGTAGGCGTTATGTTTTCGATGATTGAAATAGAAAGTGGTTCAGTTTGGAATAGTGGAATAGTTCATGCTATCTGGAACGTTGTGATTATTGGTGGAGGATTAGCCATTGGGGAAAAAATGGATAAATATTCTGTAATGACATATGTTCTTAATTCAAAAGATTTCGCCATCACAGGTGGTGAGTTTGGAATTGAATCATCTGTTATTTCATTGTTCGGATACATAATAGTTGCTGGTATAGCATTTTTTATGATTAAATCGAGAAAAAATTGATATAATGGGTTTGAAAATACGAAGCTATAAGAAACTTCATGAAATTTCCATAGATGAATTTAAAAAATTAGTAGCATCCGGTGAGGTGAAGCATGGGGCCGGGCTGGCAGCCTGGGCAGGATGGATAAGCAGGGAGTGAAGCAGAGCTGTTGTTTGTTTTCAAAGTTCACAATATAAAAAAGCAACCTGAATCTCGCTCAGGTTGCTTTTTTTCTTGTAATCCAGAAGAACGTACAAACAAAAATAATTCCCTTTACAATCGATGTAACAGATAATGCCCACCAGATTCCATCCAGTCCTAATGAACTCTGTCCGAGAACGATTGCCAGTGGAATGCGTGCGCTGGTAAATAAGATGCTGATGACACTGCAAAGGTGTGTCTTACCAAGTCCTGATAATGCTCCAATCGTGGTAAGTTCAATGCACATAAAGGGCTCACTGAATCCGATGATAACAAGATAGCCAACGGCCGTGGCGATTGCTTTCGGTTCATGGAAAAAGATAGATGCAATTGTGTTTGGCGCAAAAACAAATAACAGTGTGATCAATATACCCCAGATGCCGACAGTGAATAAAGAGGCACGATATCCCTTCTTTACTCTGTCCATCTTACCTGCACCATAATTTTGTCCGATGAATGCGTTGAGGGCAGCGGCAAAACCATCGGCGGTATTCCAGGATACCGATTCGATTTGTCCGCCGACTCGTTGGGTTGCAATCGCTTCCGCACCAAATCCGGATATCATGCGGGTCAGTACCATGGAGATTGCACAATAAGCCATCCCCTGGAGAGCAGTCGGAATTCCGATTTTGCAGATACCTGTCAAGTACTCGGCAGGTATTTTGGCAAGCAAATGAATTCCTTTTAATACATTTTCCTTTTTCTGTTTTATCACACCTACAATCATGACTGTCATAACAATGGCTTGTGCTGTTACGGTTGCAATGGCAGCGCCCGCTACACCCAACTTCGGGAAAGGTCCCGGTCCGAGGATGAGAAGTGGATCGAGGATCATGTTAAGTACAAGACCAATTAGATTCGCAAGAAAAGGTGTCTTGGAATCCCCCTGAGCGGTGTAAATTCCGGTTAATGTTACCGTTAAAAATGAAAAAACAATGAGACCGCAGGCAATTTTCGTATATGAGAGGGCTGCAGTTGATGCTTCGGCATCTGCCAAATGAAAAAATCCAACCATTTGATTCGTAAATAGCAGTGAGACAGCCGCATAGAGAAGTCCCATAAAGGTAGATAGCTGCACGGAAGCTTGAGCAAATCCATGCGCTTTTTCTTTGTCTCCTCGACCGATGCATTGTGCCACCTGAACCTGTCCACCCATTCTGGACATGGAGGCAAGCCCTTGAGAAAGCCAGGTGAACATACCACCGACTCCGACACCGGCGACAGCTTTCGAGCCAAGTAATCCAATCCATGCCATATCTGTAATATTGTATAAAGTTCCTAAAAACGAAGATGCCATAATCGGAATGGCAAGCTTGGTCAATGTCTTTAAAATGGGACCTTTTGTTAAATTTCCTTCCAATTTGTATTTCCTTATCCTTTAAATATTTTTTTTTGACACTCCCCACAGCTAAAGCAGGGGGATTCTTGCTTCAACCACTACTGCA
>DAVZKO010000051.1:0-19333 GCA_052272205.1 Schaedlerella sp.
GACCGCTGATATACACACCCAAAACCTCTTTTTCAAATGCAAGTTTTGTCTCTTTTGCGTATTCTCCTACATTTGGAAGCTGAATCTGGAAATCACTCTTATCTTCTTCTCCAACCAAATCAAACAGACTCATCTGCCCTGTCATCGAATATTTCTTTTCCTGATTGACGTGATCTACAATCTGGATATAAATGCTCATGAACTGTTTTCTTGTTCCGCCAAGGCAGTCCAGTGCACCGGCTTTGATAAAATTCTCAATCGCACGTTTGTTGAGTGATTCTTTCATAGACATGCGGCTGATAAAATCTTCCAGATTCTTAAACTTACCATATGCTTCTCGCTCTTCCACAATTGCCTGAATCACCGGCTTTCCGATACTTTTGATTGCAGCCAGACCATATCGGATATGTCCTTCATCAACAGAGAAATCTGCATAACCTCGATTGATATCCGGTGGTAGAATCTTGATATCCATCTGACGGCAGGCATAAATATATGCCGCAACTTTCGATGGATTTTCAATAACGGATGTCATAAGAGCCGCCATATATTCTACCGGATAATAATATTTCAAAAATGCGGTCTGGTAAGATACGACTGCATAAGCTGCCGCATGGGATTTGTTAAATGCATACTTTGCAAAATCAATCATCTCATCATAAATCTTATTGGCAGTCTTCTCATCAATTCCATTTTTGATACATCCCGGCACTCCGGTTGCCTCATCTCCATAGACGAAGATCTGACGCTCTTTCTGCATCACATCGCCTTTTTTCTTAGACATGGCACGACGCAGCAAATCACTTCGTCCCAACGTGTATCCGGCCAATGCCTGCACAATCTGCATAACTTGCTCCTGATATACGATACAACCATAAGTCGGTGCCAGAATCGGCTCCAACTGCGGACAGTCATAGGTAATGGAGGAAGCGTCATTTTTACCCTTGATATACTGCGGGATAAAGTCCATCGGACCCGGTCGGTACAAGGAAATTCCGGCGATAATGTCTTCCAGACTATGTGGTTTCAGTTCTTTCATGAACCCTTTCATACCGGCACTTTCCAACTGGAAGATACCATCGGTCTTACCGGTTCCGATATAATCCAGAACAGCCTGATCATCATAGTCAATCTTATCAATCTGGAAATCCGGATTTTTCTGTCTTGCCAATTGTACGGCATTCTGGATTACCGTCAGTGTTCTCAGACCTAAGAAGTCCATCTTCAGAAGCCCCAGTTCTTCCAATGTTGTCATGGTGAACTGGGTTACGATCGTTCCGTCCGAAGCTCTGGATAATGGCACATACTCGTCCACTGATTTCTGACTGATCACAACACCGGCTGCATGCATAGAACTGTGACGTGGTAAGCCTTCCAACCTCTTGGACATGTCGATCAGGTACTTCACCTGTTCATCCGACTCATAAGTACTTCGAAGTTCCGGATTCATCTTCAACGCTTTATCAATAGTAATGTTAAGCTCCTGCGGAATCATCTTGGCGATGTTATCCACAAACGCATACGGTAAATCCATCACACGTCCCACATCTCGAATCACTCCTCGGGCTGCCAGCGTACCGAATGTGACAATCTGTACTACACGATCCTTTCCGTATTTACGCATAACATAGTCGATAACTTCCGGTCGTCGTTCAAAACAAAAGTCCACGTCAATATCGGGCATGGAGACACGTTCCGGATTCAGGAATCGCTCAAACAGGAGTTGGTAACGCATCGGGTCAATGTTAGTAATCTCAAGACAATATGATACGATACTTCCGGCAGCCGAACCTCGTCCAGGTCCCACAGCGATATCGTGTCTCTTGGCATAATTGATAAAATCCCACACGATCAGGAAATAATCTACATATCCCATATGCTGAATCGTATCCAACTCGTACTTCAATCGACTACGCAATTCCTCTGACGGATTCTCATAGCGTCTTTCCAGACCTTCATAACACAACTTGTTCAGATATTCCCAGGATGTCATGCCATCCGGCACATCATACTTCGGCAGTTTTGTCACGCCAAACTCAATCTCCACATCACAACGATCTGCGATTTTCTGCGTATTCTCCAATGCCTGTAATGCGTATGGGAATAAATTTGCCATCTCCTCCGGTGACTTCACATAATATTGTCCACCTTCATATCGCATACGATTCTCGTCCTGCAACTTCTTGCCGGTCTGGATACACAAGAGAATGTCATGCGGTTTTTCATCTTCCGCATAGGTATAATGAATATCATTGGTTGCCACCAAATCAATGCCCAATTCTTCTGACATCTGTAATAGCCTCTGATTTACGATTCCCTGCTCTGGGATTCCATGATCCTGCAATTCCAGAAAGAAATTGCCTTTTCCGAATATCTCCTGATATTCCAATGCAGTTTGTTTCGCATTGTCATATAAGCCTTTGGAAATGTACCTCGGAATCTCCCCCGCAAGACAGGCACTGAGTGCAATGATACCCTCATGATATTCTCTCAAAAGTGCCTTATCCACTCGTGGTTTGTAATAATAACCATCTACAAATCCCTTTGATACAATCTTTGTCAGATTGGCATACCCTGTATTATTCTCTGCCAGAAGTACCAGATGATAATATCTATCCTCTCCTCCGGTAAGTTCCCTGTCAAAACGGGAATTCGGCGCAACATAGACTTCACAACCCAGAATTGGTTTGATCCCAGCCTTCTTCGCTTCCCGATAAAAGTCAATCACACCATACATGACCCCATGATCTGTGATTGCGGCACTGTTCATTCCCAATTCCTTTACTCTGGAAACATATTCCTTTATCTTATTAGAACCGTCCAGCAGACTATACTCCGTATGGACATGTAAGTGTGCAAAATTCATATTCTACCTCTTTTTTTATGATTTAAAAAGGGTGGTTTCCAAACGGAAACTACCCTTCTTTCATCGCTTCTCAAACGCTCTATTTCTGCTTAAGAAATCTTATTTACATTCGCCTTCCAGCATGAAATGAATCAAACTGTCTGTATCTTCTTTTTCGTAAGCAATAATCTCTAATTCTGGGATTTCACCATTTGAAAAAATGTTCGCCATGGATACATACTGAGAAAGTTTCGATTTGAGGTTCAGTCTGTCTCCCTCGCCTGTTACCAACTCAACTTTTCCTTTACAGCTATCAATCACCTTGAAAAATCCTTCGATGTCTGTAATATTCTGTACTTTCATTGCTATGCTCTCCTTTCGTTTTTCTACCTTGATGTCTTCTTTTTTATTATAACTAATTTTATTTGGAATGCAATATGTTTTAACGAATTCGGATTCCGTTTTCCAGGATCTCGATTTTGCCTTGTTTTAAAAGACGTCCTACCGCACGTTTAAACGCAGCCTTACTCATGCCAAATTCTTCTTTGATTCGATCCGGTTCTGCCTTATCCGTAAACGGCAATTTACCGCCATGACTCTTAATTCCCTGCAAAATCTGTTCTGCATCTTTATCCATCTGCTCCGGAATCTTATCTCGGACACTTAAGTCCAGTTTACCATCTTCTTTTACCGCTGTTACTCGTGCATCGATCACATCTCCCACACGAAGTCTTCCGTTACAGTCTTTCTTCGGAATTCTTGCAGAAAACTGATTGTCTACCGCTACAAACAGTCCAAATTCATCACTTCTGTCGTAAATGATTCCCGTTACTTTATCATCCTTCTTGTATGGGGAATCCGTACGAAGCTGATGATATACCTTCATTGTTGCACACAGACGATCACTTTTATCGATATACAATGTTACAAGACACTGATCTCCCTTCTGCACTTTCGTAGTCTGCTGCTTGAATGGAAGGAACAAATCCTTCTCAAGTCCCCAGTCCAGAAATGCACCCATACGGTTTGTATCTGCAACATCCAGAACAGCGAGCTTACCGATTGTAAGCTTCGGCTCATTCGTTGTCGCGATCAGACGGTCGGAAGAATCTTTGTAAAGAAATACTTCGATCGGGTCTCCTACTTCAATCCCTTCCGGGACTTGTTTTTTCGGAAGTAAAACCCGCTCTTCATCACTGCCAAGATACACACCAAAGTCCACAATCTTTACAACTGTCAGGACCTGCTTTTCTCCTAATTTCATATTTATCTCCTATTACTTCTCTTCTTTTTTTCTGTTAACCTGTAATTGCAAATTGATGCTGTAAGGATTTACCACGATTCCCGTTGCCTCTTTTGCCAGAATCTGTGGAAGTTTTGTTGCCTCGATCACAGCCGTCTTGAACTTCACATCTTTCTGTGAATTCTGGAACTTCAAATATTCCTGAATATCTGTAAACAATGGCTGCAATACTTTTCCATCTTTCTGTCTCAAGATTGCCACACCCTGATTCTCCTGATATGGCACAATGTATGTACCTTTTGCATAATGTGCCAGCATCTCTTCCTGCATATCTTTCAATTCTTCTGTCATCTGAAGCTCTTTGGTCATACGAAGTTTCTGCATAAAATATAATGCAGTAAGCTGCAGCTCCGGATTCTCCACAATCGGTCTTCCGGTTTCATCTTCGCTGCCGTTCTTTCTCGTAATCAGAGAAGACAACTGAATCACCATCTCCTGCTCT
Source organism: Schaedlerella sp. (assembly GCA_052272205.1). GTDB lineage: Bacteria > Bacillota > Clostridia > Lachnospirales > Lachnospiraceae > Schaedlerella. Next base: position 4,591 of record DAVZKO010000051.1, read on the forward strand.
GTTCCCTTCTCTACTACAATCGCGTTGACTCCCATCGGCAACAGACTGGAATAAAATGAAAGCAGAAATTTCTGGTCCAGCTTAATGATATGGAGCGGGTTCTTCTGTGCCACTAATTTCTGGCACTCAGCCTTCGCATGCTCTTCTTCAAAAAAGACCAATATCTCATCATCAAACGTTTCCTCGTCACAAAGAACAAACGGCATTCTTGTACACTCTGACATCGGTACATAGATTGATGCTGCATTTCTTAATTTTCCTAACACTTCTTTTTCGTTGTCCATCTCTGTTGTTTCCTTCCCATATTATGTGGAACATCTGAGTCTCTCCCACATGTTCCACTTACTCCTCAATATGTCCCCGTCTATAGGTACACAACTGAATCCTACATATTCTCAGCAATATGTCTTGCTACATAAACACCACTTGCAGACGCATGAGACAGAGAATGTGTTACTCCACTTCCGTCTCCGATCACATACAGTCCTTTATACAATGTCTCCAGGTTCTCATCAATCTCGACTTCCATGTTGTAGAATTTAACTTCCACACCATAAAGTAATGTATCATCGTTAGCTGTTCCCGGTGCGATCTTATCCAATGCATAAATCATCTCAATGATTCCATCAAGGATTCGTTTTGGAAGTACCAGACTCAAATCTCCAGGTGTTGCTGCCAATGTTGGACGAACCAACCCTTCCTCGATACGTTTGTCATTGCTTCGTCTTCCTCGGATCAAATCCCCGAAACGCTGTACGATAACCCCGCCTCCAAGCATATTGGACAGACGTGCGATACTTTCTCCGTATCCGTTACTATCTTTGAATGGCTCTGAGAAATGTTTTGACACAAGAAGTGCAAAGTTTGTATTCTCAGTCTGTTTCTCTTTATCTTCGTAACTATGTCCGTTTACAGTTACAATTCCTTTTGTATTTTCATTTACAACGATTCCATTCGGATTCATGCAGAATGTACGAACATTATCTTCGAATTTTTCTGTACGATATACAATCTTGCTTTCATACAATTCATCTGTCAGATGTGAGAAAATCTGTGAAGGAATCTCTACACGTACACCCAGATCTACACGATTGGACATGGTTGGAATCTTCATATCCTCACATACTTTTGACATCCATTTACTTCCGCTTCGACCTACAGATACGATACATTTCTCACAGTCATCGAAATCATCTCCGCAGAATACACGATATCCGCCATCAATTGCCTCCAGATGGTCAACCGGATACTGGAAACGGAAATCTACTTTGTCTTTCAACTCTGCATAAATATTTTCCAAGACAACATAGTTGATATCTGTTCCGAGATGTCTTACGGAAGCATCCAATAACTGCAGTTTATTCTGCATACATAATTTCTTGAATTTTGTTCCGGCTGTGGAGTACATCTTCGTGCCCTCTCCACCGTATTTTACATTAATCTCATCTACATATTTCATCAGATCAATCGCATTGTCACGACCAATATGCTCATATAAAGTACCACCGAATGCATTTGTAATGTTATATTTTCCGTCCGAAAATGCTCCGGCTCCCCCAAATCCACTCATAATCGCACATGTCTTACATTTGATACAGCTTTTTACTTTCTTACCATCAATTGGACAGCGGCGCTTCTCCAACGGATTACCCAATTCAAATACCGCAATCTTCAATTTCGGTTTCTGTTTTACTAATTCATATGCCGAGAAGATTCCTCCCGGACCTGCTCCTATAATAATTACATCATATTTCATATTTTCCTCCTGGGTCTTTTGTTAACCTCTGACTTACTTTCTTTACTATACACTATTTTGCCTAAAATATATATACCTATTTTACTTCAATTGTCGCATAAGATGCGCCTTTTTCATCACACAGTTCAATTACTGTTCGATCGTCCTCTTTTGCATACTTTGGATAAATGATATCCCCCAGTACGGCTGATCTTTTATATCCGACGCGCACCTGATGAACCATCATCTCTTTCGGAAGCAATTCCATTGCAAACTGTACATACTGACAGTTGTTGACGTGCTCGTTGGTATCGATATGATACTTTCTTACCGGGAAAGACGGTCTGTCCTCATATTCCGCTGCCGGTTTAATCTTTCTGCCTTCATACTCCATATCCAGTTTCGGCTCTGTTCCATATGCCTCAATCTCTTCTTTTGCCGGCATAATCGGACGTCCCTTTTCCATGTCTATGTACACCCAGAGCGAATTGGCACAGGCAAGTCGTTGTCCCTCTTCATCTGTCATCAGGAAATTACGCTCACCGAATAAACCTTTAAAATCTGTTGCAAATGTTCCAACTGTGATACGCTCTCCCAACTCCGGATAGCGTTCTATCACCACCTGCCAGTATGAGAGGATCCACGCCCTCTTGTTCTTTTTAGCTGCTTTTACTCCATAGCCCAATGATTCAGACTGAAATGTACTGCAATCTTGAAAATAATTAATCAGTGCCGGTAACGTCATCGTTCCGCGATGGTCAATCTCACTGTATCTTACTCTGCTGTCAAATGTATACACCTGTTGCTCCCTCCTGCACTCCGCCTGCAAGCGGACTGCCTTTTATTTATCCCAAAACTTCCACTTTATATGAAACTCTGTTGTTGCCGTCACCTGCGCGTATTCTTCCTCCGTCAAAACCGACTGCAACTTTTGTTTGCCTTCTTCCGGAACTACCGCATTCGTTGCATCCAAAAAACACAAGCCAGGATATAACACACACCACCAGTTATGTCCTTTCGCCGCACCGATTTCAATTCGAAGTGCCTCATAATTTCCTGCCGGAAATGTAACGTCCCCGTAAGTTTTTTCAGGGAAATAACAAGTGGTGACCGCCGCACTTACCGGATAGTCATACCCTTCTTTTTGTACAATCTGCTGTGCACAGAGCTCAAGTTCGTCCGTATGTCGTCTCACCCAATCAGTCGTCTCTGCCACACTCAAGTTCTCCGGCATCTCGGTATCCAGCCGATCTACAATCTGTTCTTTTACCTTCATTTTCAGATTCTGATCTTCTTCGCTATCACTGTTTGCCAGTACATGGAATCGCAAAACCTCCTGTGCAAGATGCTGCTGCATACGCGCTTGTGCTATCATCTTTGTCTGCCATCCCACAACACTTACCACGAAAACACTAAGCAGCACTGCGCATGAAAGTAATCCTAACCTTGTCCAGCGAAGCTCCCTTTTGGCATATACATTTTCACGCCATCGTTCGTCTTCCACGCTCTCTGCCAGCAACGTTTCATATCTCTTATTTTTATCAAATAACATACATAACTCCCTCCATCTGTTCTGATGTAGGGAGCATTACCATTCTGAGCTTTTTTTATTCCGTATAAGGAGTTACTCAGTCATGTTTTAATGTATTGCTTACTGTCTGGACCTGATTATCAATATGTGTACAAGTCACTTCGGTTGCACGATCCTTCTCGCCCTTCTCGATTGCCTCCACGATATCATTGTGCTCCTGAATAATCTGCGGATGACGGTCTTTTAACTTCAGATATTCCACTCGATAACGATACATCTGTTCTCTGAAATTATTCAAAAGTGAAATCAATTTCTGGTTATCTGTTGCAAGATAGATCAAATCATGAAATGCCACATCTGCTTCGGCAACAGCCGTAATATCTTCTGCACTTCCAAGTAAAGATTCGAACTCTTTTGCCGCCTGCTTCAATTCCTGCATGCCTTCCTCCGTCATACGGTCACACGCAAGCTGTACCGCCAGTTCTTCCAGTGCTCTTCTCACTTCCAGTACATCTCGCAAGCTTTTCTCTGTAATCTGAGCAACCTCCGCTCCTTTTCTCGGAATCATCAGGACAAGTCCTTCCAGTTCCAACTTACGAATTGCCTCTCGTATCGGCGTTCTGCTCACTCCAAGCTTATTGGCCAGTTGAATCTCCATCAGTCTTTCACCCGGTTTCAATTCTCCTCGCAAAATTGCCTGCCGTAATGTATTGAACACAACGTCACGGAGCGGCAAATATTCATTCATATTTACTTCAAAATTCATCTCCATCTGTCAGTTCCTCCCTGCACCATGTACATTTGTCACATAAACCTGTTTTGCCAGCGACTTTCTCCTGATTCTATCTTGTGCTTTTCTCGCATCTGCTTTTGTCTCAAACAGCCCGAATACTGTCGGTCCACTTCCACTCATCATCGCATTTAATGCACCGGCATTCTTCATCTCCTGTTTAATCTCCTCGATTACCGGATGCATCGGAATCGTTACGTCTTCCAATACATTGCCCATGCATGCTGCGATTTCTTTCAGGTCACGATGCTCCAACCCGGCGATCAATCCGTCGATATCCGGATGTTCTACAATCTCTTTTGCATCCAGTGCCTCATAGACTACCTTCGTGGATACACTGATCGGTGGTTTTGCGATTAGTACAAAACACTTCGGCATCGGAGTCAACGTTGTCAGTTCTTCTCCGATTCCTTCTGCCAGAACCGTCCCCCGCATAATACAATATGGGACATCAGCTCCAAGCTTTACGCCACGCTCCATCAATTCCTGCTGTGTCAGCTTCAGATCAAACATCCTGTTCATCCCAAACAACACGGCTGCCGCATTAGAACTTCCGCCTGCCATGCCTGCCGCAACGGGAATATGTTTATCAAGCATAATCTGTACGCCTTCTTCAATATGGAATTCTTCTATCAACATCTCTGCCGCTTTGTAGGCAATGTTATCGCTCCCCGTTGGCAGGAAATACAAATTAGTCTTTACTTCAATCCCCGGATCCTTCGTCCGTTTAATTCTGACTTCATCATACAAGTAAATAGACTGCATGATCATTCTTACATCATGATATCCATTCTCTCTTCGTCCAAGAACGTCCAATCCCAGATTGATTTTCGCCAGTGCTTTTAAGTCGACCTGTTTCATCGGTGTATCCTCCATACTCTCGTTTGTATCTTGTATACAATATAGCTATAGTATACTCAAATTTTCCTTGAAAATCAAGATTTTATCCCCTTCTTTTATCCTCATTTGTTCCAAATTATTTACTTCCATAATGCCCTCTTCCGTCGTCATGAATTTCTTCGCCAAATCCCATAATTCATCGTCTTTCTTTACGACATATCCCACAATTCCAGGACGTCCTTCCAGCTCCTCTTTTGATAATGGGGTAAATGATATCGATGTGATAACTTTCATGATCACCGGTTGCCGTATGAAGGTGTCAAAAGATAAGACCGCTTTCACTTCCACCTCTTCATTCCCCGCAAGATTGACCGAAAGCTGTTCGACATGCTGTGCGATATTATATCTTGCATTCTCCGTCATATTGTTGCACTCCAACAACCACGAAAAAGGAATCATTCCCTGCCAGCTTCCAAATGGCTGTTCATCATTTGCCCGCAGGTACAGAAAAGACAGATGCAGAATCCCTTCTAACTGTAGCCCTTGATTTACTACTTCTACATGTTCCAGTTGAATCTCCCCATCGCTGTGACAGATTTGCAGCACATCTTCTTTCAACTCCGGAAGATTCAACCGCTCCGCAACTTTGCATTTCGAATGATTGCGGATCAGTAATTCCTCATAACATGCCTCTCGCACTTCAAACTTACAGTTTTCCTGAAGCGAATACATATCTGAGAGGAGTTCCATATGTTCTTCCCGGTAAATATTCATCCGTAAATGAATCGTTCCCTCAATCCCAATCACTCGCATCTCCCCATCCTCATCCAATCGAATATCAGCCAGCGTATCTTCCAGTGAACTCCAGATATGGTCATACATGCCTTCCGTTACACCATTACATTCCAGTCTTCCCTCAAACGGCACGATCTGCTCCAGCCAGTCAGTCTTACCTTCCTCTGACAAATACATAACGAATACTAACAATTCGCCCTGCAGACTCAACGCATCCTGCTGGATTCGTATTTCCAGCTTTCGCAGACTGATATCGCTTTGTAAGAGCTGTCCGATACTTTCTTTCGTTCCCGGAAGTGTAATTTCCTCCTTAATCCGATATGTATCATTTTTATTCAATTGAACTTCTAACAGATTGACCGGACGCATTTTCTTATAGACCGGAATCTCACTGTCAATATCTGTCGTTGTTTCTTCCTCTCGCATCGTCTCCCGTCCGATTTCCAGTTCTATCATTGCATGAAGACTGATTTTACGAGAATGCACTAACGATGCTTGAAATTCTGTCCTGACATGCTCTACAAAGAAATCATCCTCCCCGGCATCCGTGGCATATACCATCTCTTCAAACGGGATCTTTCCTTCCATTGCCGCCAGCCGGTTTTCCTCAGAATCCACAATGTATAAAATTTGAAAACATAATTTCCCCGATACCCGGAGATAATTTTCCACCAGATTCACATCTTCTATTTTCACTGTTCCATAGCTTCTCACAATCTGTCTCACATCTTCTTTTGTATCCGGAACATTGTAATCCTCATCCACCTGAAACTGGTCAGTTATCGATGGTTTTTCCTGCATATAACGAATTTGTTTCTGTATCAATTCCATAAGCTCCTCCTTCTATTTGCCCATTGTTTCAAGATTGTACTTGCATCAATTATGAAATCTGACCGGCTTACCGATATCTTGTGTTTTCACAACAATGTACGGATATGTCGTCACCTCTTTTGTCTCTTCTTCCCACGGCGGTCCATCCAGCTCTGTATGAATGTAAATTGCCTCCGCCGTTTCATACAGTTCCGTTACCTTAACGCTGTATCCGCTTTGCGGCTTTTCTCCGTATCCCTCCACGATATATAATTCTCCCTGATTTGAATAAGTCAGATGAAATGGGGACTTTTGATTTTTCAGAATTGCTTCTTTCACCTCTTTGGGAATCTCCTCTTTCTCCATGACAGTAAACTCCAGATCCTTGATCTTATCTGTCAACTGTACCTTCGTTATACATCCAACGGACAATAGCATAACTCCCAGCAGTAGCATTACCCCTACGCACCTGCGTCCTATTTTTCTTTGAGCCATGTCCAATAGCCTTATATTCATTTCTTTAGTATCTTATTATTTGAAATGTTGATTTATGCGTTGTGTTTTTGATACAAGTTTAGTATACTTTGAGTAGTATTTTTGAGAGCATCTGTCTTGTACGGAGACTTTCAAATCAGAAAAAGTATAGAGAGGTTATATTTATGGTACGTGTAATCATTGTTGTAGTATTTCTTGTACTGTATTTGATTTTATCGATTCCAATCTTCTTTGTTGAATGGCTGATTGGTAAGGTAAGTAAAGATGCGAGAGATATCAGTTCTCTTCGAATTGTACAGTGGGCTTTCAAAGTCATCAGCACACTATCGGGTGTGTCCGTCACGGTGATCGGTGAGGAGAATATTCCCGATGAAGCCGTTCTGTTTATCGGCAATCATCGAAGCTTTTTCGACATTGTCCTGACTTATCCACGCTGCAAACGTCTGACCGGATATGTAGCCAAAAAAGAGATGGAGAATGTTCCCCTTCTCTCTGTATGGATGCGCTATCTCTACTGTCTGTTCTTGGATCGTGAGAATGCCAAAGAAGGTTTGAAAACAATTCTCAAAGCAATTGGGTATGTAAAGAATGGAATTTCGATTTTCATCTTCCCCGAGGGGACAAGAAACAAAGGCGAGGAATTAAGCCTTCTTCCTTTTAAAGACGGAGCATTTCGCATCGCTACCAAAACCGGATGTCCGATTATTCCGGTATCTATGAACAATACAGCAGAGATTTTGGAAAATCATTTTCCTTTTATCAAGAAAACTCATGTTGTCATCGAATATGGTAAGCCGATTTATCCAAACGAACTGGATGCCGAGACTAAGAAACATATCGGTGCTTATGTGCAGAATATCATTCAGGAAACAATTAACAAAAATGAGGAGCTGGTGTAAACCGGCTCCTCATTTGTTACTGTTTCAAGTTCCTTAAGTCGATATTGGATTCTACTTTCTTTATCTCAACTTCTCCAATATCGATGTTCCAACCGTTCCTTTCGGCATCTCCAATCCAAAATTCTCCACAATCGTTGCTCCGATAACCGCAAATGTATCTGCTTCCGGCAATTCCCCGTATCCTTTCATAGATGGTGAATATGCCAAAAACGGAACTTGTTCTCTTGTGTGGTCGGTTCCCTTATAAGTCGGATCATTTCCATGATCTGCTGTCAGAATCAACAAATCATCTTCACGAAGTGTATCGAGCAGAACACCTAAGTTCACATCAAACTTCTCGATTTCTTCTCCGTATCCCTGCGGATTTCTCCGATGTCCCCACAGCGCATCAAAATCCACCAGATTGGTAAAACAAAGTCCTTCAAACTCTCTCTTTGCAATCTCAATCGTCTGCTCCATACCATGTACGGAACTCTTAGACTTATTGGATTCCGTCAGCCCTTCTCCGTCAAAGATATCATATATCTTTCCGACAGAAATCACTTCCAGTCCTGCATCTTTCAATACATTCAGTGCGGTTCCTCCGGTCGGTTTCAACGCATAATCGTGTCGGTTACTTGTTCGCTTGAACTCGCCCCTTTTCTTACCGACATATGGTCTTGCAATAACACGACCTACACGCCATTCATCCTTCATTGTAATCTCACGTGCGATCTCACAACAACGATATAATTCTTTCAGGTCAAACGTCTCTTCATTTCCACAAATCTGCAGCACAGAATCAGCCGATGTATAGACGATCATATGTCCCGTTGCAATCTCTTCTTCACCCAGCTCATCTAAAATGGTCGTTCCGCTTGCACTTTTATTTCCAATTACTTTGTGCCCTGTCCGCTTCTCCAGTTCTGCAATCAACTCTGGTGGAAAGCCATGCTCCGTAAATGTGATGAATGGTTTTTCTGTTCGAATCCCCATCATCTCCCAGTGTCCGGTCATGGTATCTTTTCCATTGCTTAATTCATTGAGTTTCATCTGATATCCCAATGGTTTTTCCAGCGGCTCCACCTGTCTGAGCGGATGCAGATTCGCCATTCCCATCCGTTGCAGATTCGGAATATTCAAATGCTCCACCGTATCAGAAATATGCCCCAATGTGTCTGCCCCACTATCGTCAAACGCTTGTGCATCTTTCGCATTTCCTATTCCAAGAGAATCTAATACGATTGTAAATATACGTTTATATTTCTGCATATTTTTCCCTCCTAAGTTTCCCTTTTGTTACTGTTCACAGTTGCTGTGACCAACAACGTAGTGATTGACACGAGAGTGAACAGTAACTCTCTTTTTCTTAATATTCGCATGATTTCATCAAAGATGCAACCCGCTTTTATTTTTTCTCTATATATGCTATACTGTTTTGAGAGTGTGCATAAATTTAATTTTTCAAAATCAACGGAAAACTGTACACTTTGACTAACTGTTTGAACGTAATACAAGGAGAGTAAAATGAATACACGAAATCTTACGTTACTAACTGATTTATATGAACTGACTATGATGCAGGGTTATTTTGAAACACAGGAAAATGAAACCGTTATTTTCGATGTGTTCTTCCGTAACAACCCAAACAAAGGTGGTTACTCCATCATGGCCGGCTTAGAGCAGGTCATTGAATATGTCAAGAATTTGAATTTTTCTTATGAAGATGTAGATTACTTAAGAGGTCTTGGCATCTTCAGCGAAGATTTTCTTCACTATCTGAGTGGTTTTCATTTCAGTGGTGATATTTATGCAATTCCGGAAGGAAGCGTCATTTTCCCGAAAGAACCATTGCTGAAAATCGTAGCTCCGATTATGGAAGCACAACTTGTAGAAACAGCAATTTTGAATATTATCAACCATCAGTGCTTAATCGCAACAAAAGCATCCCGTGTTGTATACGCAGCTCAGGGAGACGGAATTATGGAATTTGGTCTTCGCCGCGCGCAAGGTCCGGATGCCGGACTATATGGTGCAAGAGCTGCTATGATCGGCGGATGTGTCGGAACATCGAACGTACTGGCAGGTCAGATGTTTGACGTCCCAGTCATGGGAACACATGCCCATAGCTGGATCATGAGCTTCAAAGATGAGTATACTGCATTTAAAGAATATGCACGTTTATATCCAGATGCATGTACTTTACTTGTGGATACTTACGACACATTAAAATCTGGTGTACCGAACGCGATCCGCGTATTTACAGAGATGCGCGATGCCGGTATCCACCCAAAATCTTACGGAATCCGTCTGGACAGCGGAGACCTTGCATACCTTTCTAAGAAAGCAAGAAAGATGTTGGATGAAGCCGGATTTACCGATGCAGTCATCGCAGCTTCGAACGATTTGGACGAATTTTTGATCAATGATCTGAAGATTCAGGGTGCCAAAATCGGTTCCTGGGGTGTTGGAACGAATCTGATCACTTCCAAAGACTGCCCTTCTTTCGGTGGTGTCTACAAACTTGCCGCCATTCAGAACAGCAAGGGAGAATTTATTCCGAAGATTAAGATTTCCGAGAATGTTGAAAAGATCACCAATCCGGGAAATAAAACAATCTATCGTGTTTATGACAAAGAGACAGGTAAGATTCGTGCCGATTTAATCTGCTTTGCAGATGAGACATGGAATGAAAGAGATGAATTACTTCTCTTCGACCCGAATGCAACCTGGAAGAAAACCCGCTTACCGGGTGGAAGCTACACAATGAAAGAGATTCTGCTTCCAGTCTTCAAGCATGGAGAATGTGTCTATGAATCTCCGTCTGTTATGGAGATTGCCCAGTTCTGTAAAGAAGAGAAAGAAACTCTGTGGGACGAGACCAAACGTCTTTTCAATCCTCACGGAGTCTATGTTGACCTTTCCAAAAATCTGTATGACACCAAAGTACGACTTTTGGATGAGATGAGTAAATAGCAATGGATTGCGTACCGGTAATCCGGTGCGCGCAATCAAATAAGACAAATTTAAGGAGTATAAATTATGAAAATTATTGTATTAGCCGGAGGTTTAAGTACAGAACGTGATGTATCACTTTCTTCTGCTGCAGGTATCTGCCGCACATTAATCGAGAAAGGCCATGATGCATTTCTTCTGGATGTATTTATGGGACTCCCATATGATTCTGACAAATTGGAGGAAGTATTTACACTTCCCGGACATGGTCTTGAGATTGCCAAGAATATCGCAACCGAAGAACCTGACCTTGCAGCAATCAAAGCATCTCGTCCGGATCAGTCTGACTGTTTCTTAGGACCAAATGTCATTGAACTTTGTAGAATGGCTGACATTACATTTATCGGACTTCATGGCGGTGAAGGAGAGAACGGAAAACTGCAGGCTACATTTGATCTGCTCGGAATCAAATACACAGGACCTAACTCACTTGGCTGTGCTGCTGCAATGCACAAAGGAATCGCAAAACAGATTTTCTTAGAGTCCGGCGTTCCAACACCAAACGGTGTCTGCATTCACAAAAACAAAAACAAAAAAGACTTAGCAAGCCTCGGACTTTCCCTTCCGGTAGTTGTTAAACCATGTTCCGGTGGTTCCAGCATCGGGGTTTATATTGTACATACTGAAGAAGAATATACCGAAGCTCTTGAGAAATCTTTCTGCTACGAAGATGAGCTTGTTATCGAAGAATATGTCAAAGGCCGTGAATTCGCCTGCGGTATCATTGATGACAAAGCATTGCCTCCAATCGAGATCATTCCAAAAACCGGATTCTTCGATTATGCAAATAAATATCAGGATGGAGCAACAGAAGAGGTCTGCCCTGCAAATATCAGCGAAGAGATTGCTGCTAAGATGCAGGAATACACAGTTCGTGCTTTCCATGCTCTGAAGCTTGATGTATACAGTCGTGCCGACTTCCTGTTGGATGCCGACAACAATCTGTACTGTCTGGAGATGAACACACTTCCTGGTATGACAGCCGCAAGTCTTCTTCCAAAAGAAGCTGCTGTTACAGGAATTGAATATGGTGACCTTTGTGAACTGATTATTGAGAAATCTTTAGAAGCAAGATATAAATAAGAAAGACGAGGATTCTTGTATGATGAAACATATGACGTTAAGAGAAATCACAGAAGCTTGTCAGGGTACTTACCATGGTCCTGAAGCCAATCTGGAAAAATCTGTTTCCAGTGTTGTAATTGACAGTCGTAAAGTCCAGAAAGACAGCTTGTTCATCGCAATTCGCGGTGCCCGAGTAGACGGACATACATTTATTCCAAAGGCAATCGAAGCCGGCGCTTTATGTGCCCTCTCCGAGGAAGATCTTGGCGATGTTGCATTTTCTTACATCCTTGTAAATTCTTGTGAGCAGGCAATGAAAACAATTGCTGAACATTATCGCCGCTCACTGGATATCAAAGTTGTCGGGATTTCCGGCAGTGTTGGCAAAACCAGCACAAAAGAAATGATTGCCTCTGTTTTAAGCCAGAAATTCTCTGTATTAAAAACAGCAGGAAACTTCAATAATGAAATCGGTCTTCCACTGACAATTTTTAATATTCGTGAAGAACATGAAATTGCCGTACTGGAGATGGGAATCAGTCATTTTGGTGAGATGACACGACTTGCCAAGATGGCTCGTCCGGATATCTGTGTTATTACAAATATCGGATACGCTCATCTTGAACACCTAGAATCACGCGATGGTATTTTAAAAGCCAAAACGGAGATGTTCCAGTACATGAACCCAAACGGAACGATCATTTTCAATGGAGATGATGATAAACTCGCATCCTTTGTTCCGGATAATAGCATAAAACCAATTTATTTTGGTCTGGATGATAACCTGAATTACCACGCTGACAATATTGAAGATATGGGTATGCGCGGAACAACCGCTACATTTGTCACACCATCTTCTGAATTTACAGCTCACATTACCATTCCGGGCGAACATATGGTATACAATGCCCTTGCCGGAATTGCAGTTGGATATGCTTTAGGTATGACAGATGCGGAAATCAAAAAAGGAATCGAGGCACTGGTTCCTCTTGCAGGACGTAATCATCTGATTGAGACAGAGAAACTTGCCATCATCGATGACTGCTACAATGCAAACCCGGCTTCTATGAAAGCCTCTCTGGACGTACTTGTCAAAGCAGATACAAGAACAGTTGCCATCCTCGGCGATATGGGTGAACTTGGCGATGATGCCGATGCTATGCACTATGAAGTCGGTGCTCATGCCGCACAGATTGGAATTGATGTGGTAATCTGTATCGGAGAATATACACGATTCCTTGCTTCCGGAGCTGAGAATCAGAATAAGGGAACAGAAGTTCATCACTATGCTACCAAGGATGATTTCTTTAAAGAAATGAACGATATACTGAAACCTCAGGATACTGTTCTCATCAAGGCTTCACATTATATGGAATTTCCGGAGATTGTGAAGAAGTGTGAGGAATTTTAGCTGTACGTTTTCACACGCACTTTTTATTCAAGGGGCTGTCTATTTCCCGACAGCCCCTTTTCTTTGGATAAAAGTTGAGAGACCTCATTACGTCTCTAGCAAACTGAATTTTTCCGTATAAGTAACAACTGCTTATTTTATTTAGATCCAGATAGAATTAGCAGTAATTTTTAAAATAATCGTCGTATGACTCCTTTTTGTCTTACTTAAAATGAAGCGACTGATGATATTTCTCTCGGCTGTCTGTTGCCTGTCCGCCAATAAACGAATGAAACGTTTTTCCGCAAACAGAACATACATGCATAAATATATGACCTATCTTTTTCGGTAACCATACATCGACCAATCTGCCTGTCTTTTCAGTTTTTCTTTTCCTGAAAGAATATAAATCGCAAATACTAACCCAATAAAAAATGAAACAACACTGCCTGCAAGAGAACCGGCTGCTCCAACTGCATGATTGACAACTGTGCTGCTTTGTGCTCGAAACCACTCTTCTAGCTGATTTTTTAAGCCAATCCAGTCAATACTAATTTCAGCAAAATATTGACCGATAGAAGATTTCATTAAATCAGCATTCGTTTCTAACTGAGCCATCTGATCTAAGCCTCTACCTGCAATTTGAACAATAAGTTTAATTGCTTCAATCAATTCCGGGATAACAAGCAACATAACACCTACAAAAATGTCAACCACTAGAACCAACGCCAATACAATAGATTTTCTTTTTTCTAAAGTATAAAGAACTTGCTTTTCTGTAACTGAAATGTATCTGGGCACAAAGAACTAAGGGATGTTCTCAATCCCCATTTCTGAACAATACAAATTGCCATACTTTTATGTAATGTTTCCGGGCGCCGCTCTTCATTCGGACTAATTTCCAAACAAAGATTGGGATCTGTATCTGCCAGTGAATTAACACCTGGCTGAATGATAGAGCCATCACAAACCAGACATTCAAAATTATGATTTACGACTGTTTCCAGTTTCGGATACTGTTCATAAAACATGGTACGCTTGTCACGGTATCCCCTGCATATTTTGCAAAAACCTTCTCCGAGTGCTCTGGACTGGAAAGATGCTTCCCAATGGTGGCTGCTGTTATTGCGGCAAATCCACAGGGCATGCTTGTTGCTGTTGACCTGAGCATGGCCAGAATCACCCTGTACCGCTTTGATATCTCCACCATTCAGTTTCAACTTATAAGTTACACTGCTTTCTGTTTTCCGTGTTTTCAGAATACGGATCGTAGAGTTCTTCTTATGAATTCTATTGTTTATGTTATTCCCACTGTATCGGAAGAAGATATCAAAGCACTGACTTATTGATTATAATTATATTTTTTTACTCTGCAAACCCGGAAGTTATATCATCACTT
>DAVZKO010000052.1:0-19251 GCA_052272205.1 Schaedlerella sp.
CGACTGGTCAGATATCGTATGGTCATCCACCTGATAGATCACATCACCTTCTTTTAGCCCTGCCTCTTCCGCCGGAGAATCCTGATACACTTTTGAAATCACCACTTCGTTACTGTCTGCATTCTGCAACAGGGCAGCTCCGACGCCTGTATAGGTTCCACTCACGCTCTCCTGCAATGCATCCGTCTCATCTTTGTCATAATATACTGTGTATTTATCTCCCAGCGCATCCACATAACCGGAATAAATTCCCTGTTCCAGCGCATTCTCATCAATATCATCTTCGTACAAATAATATTTATCAATGATCGCCTGTATTTTTTGAAGTTTATTTTCCACCTGTTGTTTTTCTGATGTAGAAAATATGTGAACTCCTGTTGTTGTAACTGTGCGTACAATTCCTACTCCGGCACCAATACAAAGCATAACTGCAGCTCCGCAGAAAACGCCCTTCCAGAACTTCTTCTTTTCTCGTTTTTCTTCCTGCTCAATCTTTTTTTCTAATTCTGTCTTTTCATCTAACGGATTCATTTTATCTACCTCATCACTTCAATTTTTCAGCCATACAATTCTATTTTACTAGAATCATATGGCTGAATTGTGAATTTATTATGTACTTTTCAATTTTATTTCATCTTATGTCTTTTATGCACACTCTGCTTTACAGATAATTTTGTGGATTTACCGCAGAACCATTTACCTCTACCTGGAAATGCAAATGTGCACCGAATGAATTACCCGTATTACCAACATATCCTATCTGCTGTCCTGCCGATACAGTCTGTCCTGCCGACACGCACAACGCAGAATGATGCATATATTTTGTAACCAGTCCGTTACCATGATTGATAACAACCCAGTTACCGGCACTGTCACTCCAGCCTGCTATAACAACCGTTCCGGCTGCTGCCGCATAAGTCGGCGTTCCTTCACTTGCCGCAAGGTCCAATCCTTTATGAAATGCGCCATCAAAATCACGATATCCAAATGTACTTGAAATGCTTGCACCCGGACAAGGATTCACAAATTGTCCGCTTCCACTTGTTGTATTGCCGGAGCTTGGCGGAACATAAGTACTGCCGCCACTATTGCTCGTGTTATTGCTGCTGTTTGAACTGCTGTTATTATTCGCAACCTGTTGTTGCGCAGCCGCGGCTGCGGCTGCCGCTGCCGCCGCTTCTTCCTGTTTTCTCTTTTCCTCTTCCGCCTGTGCAATAAGTTCTTTTAGTGTAGAAGCATTATCTCCGATCTCTTTCTCCAGATCCGCAAGCTCTACATTTGTATTATCCAGCATTGTCTGGACTTCTTCCTGTTTGCTGATCAACTCATTTTGTATTGTTTCCAATTCCGAATATTCTGTCTTCAAAGATGCTTCTTTCTCTTCCACATCTTTTACAACATCCTGAAACTGATTCAACATTTCCCTGTCATAAGACGAAATCTGTGATATATATTCTGCTTTATTCAGAAAATCACCAATATTTTCACTCTCGATCAATGTCTCAATCAACTGCGTATTTCCATTCTCATACATAAATTTGATACGCTTTTTCATGCTGTCATACTGGTTGTTTTCATCAATCTTAGCATCAACCAGATCATTCTCCGCGGTTTGAATCTCCGACTGCTTTGTTGTCAGCTTTTCCTGTGCTGTCTCCATCTCTTTTACAATCCCGGTCAACTGCTCTGTAAGAGAATCTTTCTCTGCCTCTGTAGAGTTCTTCTGCGACTGTAATTCATCCGCTTTCTTCTGTGCCTCTTCAATCGTTGTTGCATTGACATTTGTGACCATCCCCATGCTCATCGTCAACGCAAGAGCCCCACTAATTATACTCCTCGTTTTTCTCTTCATATTTACTCACCCATATTATTAGTGTACGATACCACCGGCATCGTACACCTCTGTAAATCTTATGTAATTCATATTGCAAGTCCGTCCGCCGCAATACGTCCCGCACTTACAATCCCCTTATGTTTCATCTAATATGCAATATTGCATCAATCTGTATCAAACGACGATCAGACTTTCAAATGCTTACGCACTGTGAAATAACTTCCGACAAATCCGATACCTACTCCCAAAAGTAATCCGATTGGCAATAAATAGCGATATACGGTTGTTACCGGAAGGAACTCGATAATGTTGTTCAAGATCGAGAATTTTGCCAAAATATATGTAACGGCTTTTCCGTACAATACATACAATACTCCAAGTGGAATGATCGCACCGATAATTCCCATAATAAGACCTTCAATTACGAATGGTGAACGAACTACAAAGTCCTTCGCTCCGATATATTTCATAATTGCAATCTCTTCCTTACGAACGGTAATACCCATGGAAACTGTATTGCTGATAAGGAAAATAGAAACGCCAAACAAAATCAGGATAATTGCTACTGACACATATGCGACCAGTACATTCACACTGGAAAGTGTATTCGCTACAACATCTGATTTGTTTACCTTACGCACACCATCGAGTCCTTTGGCGAATTCTACAAGGTCTTTCTGTGTTGCTGCAAGAGATTTACTCTTTGCGATCAAGTCCTCACCTTTGTTATCTACTGTTTTCATATAAACTTCGTAGTTATCTGAACCAGCAAGCGGATTGTCATTTTTAAACCCATCTGCCAATTCTACATTATCTGCAAAATATTCATCTTTGAACTTATCCCACGCATCATCCGCAGATACATATTTTACTTCCAGAACATCATCTCTGCTCTCTAATTGCTTTCCGATGTTATCAATCTGACTCTGTGTCGCATCCTCATTGAAGAATACTGTGATTGCCACACCTTCTTCAGCCGTTTTAATAATATACTGGAAATTCAGCAAAATGGATGCAAACAATCCAAAAAGAAAGATGCAGGCCGACATCGTTGCGATCGCAGCAATAGAGAACATCTTATTTCTTCCGATATTCTTGACACCCTGTTTTCCAACATATCCTAATGTACTAATCCTCATTTGTATACCCACCTTTTTGTTCATCACTCACGATTACACCCTGTTTCATAGTGATTACTCGCTCGTTCATCTCATTTACGATTTCCTGGTTATGTGTAACAACAAGTACTGTTGTTCCCCTCTCGTTCGCTTCTTTCAGCAAACTCATAATCTCCCATGAGTTTGTCGGATCCAAGTTACCAGTTGGCTCGTCTGCTAACAAAATTGCAGGCTCATTTACAATTGCTCTTGCAATTGCAACCCTCTGCTGCTCTCCACCGGAAAGTTCCTTTGGATAAGATTTGTATTTCTGTGCAAGTCCTACCAGTGACAGTGCAGCCGGTACTTTTCTTTTAATTACTCTTGTCGGTGTCTCAGTTACCCGCAATGCAAATGCAATATTCTCATAAATATTACGGTCTTTTAACAAACGGAAGTCCTGAAATACAACCCCAAGTCCTCTTCTGTACTTAGCAATGTGACGATGTTTCATACGGTTCAGATTCTGACCGTTGACAATAATTGTACCGTTGGTTGGCTCTAATTCTTTCATGATCAGACGAATCAGTGTAGACTTACCCGAACCACTGTCACCTACAATGAAAACGAACTCGCCACGCTCGATCTTAACAGATACACCATTAAGAGCTGCATTTCCCTTCGTGTACTCTTTCGTTACATTCTTTAATTCAATCATATGCTCCTCCTAATTATTCTACTCCATCGTATCCCCGAAATATCTTTAGTACTCTAATGTCTCCATGTATTTCATGTACTTCACTACCATCAATGCAATCTTAAATGTAATTGCATCTTCAAAGACACGCAGATCCAGACCGGTACTCTTCTGAAGCTTGTCCAAGCGGTATACTAAAGTATTTCTATGGATATACAACTGTCTAGATGTCTCTGACACATTCAGGCTATTCTCAAAGAACTTATTGATCGTAGCCAATGTTTCTTCGTCAAATTCATCCGGTGATTTCCCCTCAAAAATCTCTTTGATAAACATCTTGCAAAGTGGAAGTGGCAACTGATAGATCAATCGACCGATTCCAAGTGTACTGTAAGCGACGATATCTTTTTCATCAAAGAAAATCTTTCCGACATCCAAAGCCATCTTCGCCTCTTTGTAGGACTTGGATACTTCCTTGATGTCGTTCACCACCGTACCGTATGCAATATGGATATGCTCATCCCCTGTATCTTCTTTCAGGATATTCAACATATCTTTGGCCATCTTCTCCATCTCTTTGCTGCCATCTTTCTCAGACAGTTCTTTCACAACGATGATATTCTTCTCATCTACCGCTGTGATAAAGTCTCTGGATTTACCTCCAAGAAGACTTCTGACATTATCCAATGCCGCACTGTCTTTCTCTCTCGATGTTTCAATAATAAAGATAACACGTTTTACATCTGTGTCAATATGTAATTTTTTGGCGCGGTTATAAATATCCACCAATAACAGGTTGTCCAGCAACAAATTTTTTATAAAATTATCCTTGTCAAAACGCTCTTTATAAGCGACCAATAAATTCTGAATCTGGAAAGCCGCAATCTTTCCAACCATGTATACATCTTCATTCTCTCCGTCGGCAAGCAGGATGTACTCCAACTGCTGTTCGTCAAATATCTTAAAGAACTGACATCCCTGAATTTCCTGGCTGTCTGCCGGGGATTCCCCAAATGAAAGAACCGCCTCTTCATAGTTCTGTCCGTTGTCTGATGTACTTGCTAATACTTTACCTTCCACGTCAAACACGCAAAAATCAATTCTGGAAATTCCCTTTAATCCTTCAATCGTATTCAGAAGTATTTGATTTGTAATCATCTTTTCTTTCCTCCACTGACTTCTCTAAATTCATGTGCAGTTTTCACAAACTTTTTTCTATACATTTACACTCTGCAAGTATATATATTTTATATACTAATGCAAAACTGCAAAAAAATAAAGAGAAAATCGGTATTTTTTATGCATTTCCGCATACTTTTAACAAATTTTTCATATTTGAACACCTATACAGAGTTCACAAATCATTCTTTCTGCTCTTTTCCAACTCGATATCGAAATAACTTTTTCAAAATGAAATGTTTGACTTTTCCGCTTGCT
Source organism: Schaedlerella sp. (assembly GCA_052272205.1). GTDB lineage: Bacteria > Bacillota > Clostridia > Lachnospirales > Lachnospiraceae > Schaedlerella. Next base: position 5,066 of record DAVZKO010000052.1, read on the forward strand.
TTTTCCTGTTTTATGTGCTGATTTAATAAAAATCCACAGCCAAACCATACTCTTGCATTTAGAAGCGGCTTACTCTCCACGATAAATCTCTCCTGCCACGGATAAGACAGTCCCGACAGAATACAATCCGGCTCTACTCCGTTAATTGTATTGATCACTGCATCCTTGCTCCCGCCATCTTCTGTAATCATCGCTTCTCCGACATATACAATTCCTCTTCGATAAGCAGTGATCCGCTCTTTCAGCCTCGCCAGCTCTTCTTCATTCTCCGTCAAAAGAAACACTTTCTTTTTATTCTTCTCCAAATATCGCAAAAACAATCTGACAAACGTATCATTTTCCAAATCCCGGATCGCATTCTCATCTGTTATCTCTGCACTTTCTAATATCTCGCAATCTGACGGCAGTAACAGATCTATAGATTTCACCAGTTCTTTCCATTCAACATCATCTTGTCCTCTGAGCAAAACTTCCATTGGAATAAGTTCAATTGTACTGACACTCTCCCCTTCCATATACTGCATTGCCTGCTTCATTGCTTTCTTTGCAGTCATCCGGTTCAGTTCAATGTCAAAGACTTTAATCTTTTCTTCCATGCTCTCCACCTATTTTCTAATTCCAGTCGTACAATTGTACCAAAAATACGTGTTAATTTCAACTATTTTTATTTGTTTTACCTCTCATCTGCAATATATTCATCGATTTTTCATATAATTTTCTTCTACTTTTCACATTCTCTTTTTACTCTTCACATCCCTCTTTCTGCTTTTCCTCTCGTCTTCGCTTCGTGATCAGACCGCCAATCCGCCCTGTTTCCTTGGATGATAATGATTTCCATCCCGATTCCAGTACCCGGTCTAACAGACCCAACTCTTCTGCTATTTCATATTTTAATTTTTCCTCTTCTTCCAAATGTTTTAAATCGATTATTTTTTTCTCTTTTTTCATCATGGATACCCCTTTCTTTTTTCAGAGTATACCCACAAATAAGAAAAGACATTCTGTTCGAATGCCTTTTCTCATAAACGATATAAACTTAATAAGCCGATGGTTCATCCGGAATGATCACTGCTGCAATGAAATATGCCAGCACACCGGTACCGAAACTGCACGCAGCCAGAAGCACCATTCCAAGTCGAACCAATGTTGGATCAATATTAAAGTACTCTCCAATACCTCCACATACACCACATATCATTCTGCTTTCTTTTGAGCGATATAATTTTTTCATAATAATCTCCTCCTAGTCATATCTTTCTATAAAATTACTTATTTGTTTTGAAATTCCACCTGAACCTGACCAATTCCACAATCTACATATAGCTCTTTTTCTGCCCCGTCTTTCGAAATCGTTGCCCCTGAACCGATTCCGTCAAAGGATCGATCTCCGACAGTAACTTCTCCCAGCGAACTTCCTATCTGATAATCATAATCTTCCTGCGCTCCTTTTGCCTGATAAATGATGCTTCCGATTCCACATTCAATGTTAACCTTCTGTGCATCTCCTGTCATCTGCATCTCCCCTGCTCCGCAATGAAATTCGGCACAGTCCGCAGTAAACTGGTTCACCTTTGCCTGTCCGGCGCCTATTTCCACCTGTAATTCTTTGGCCTGTAGCTGGCCGATATATAAACTTCCAGCTCCTACGGAAACCTCTGCTTCTTGCAATGAATGATACGGAACTTTAATTCTTATCATCGCCTTTGTATTCCCTGACAACAATCTTTTCATTTTCTTCGAATCTTTCAATTCAATCTTTAATGTCGATTCGTCTGTTGTGTAAGAGATTTCATCCAAAACAGTTTGTGGAATATCAAATGTCTCAACTGCCAGATATCTTCCATCGTATTCATCAATCTGCACATTCACATCTGATATATCTACCTCCAACTCTTTTATTCTGTAAAATGTCTGCTGTTCCTCACCTTGTGTTTCCGAAGAATCTGCTTTTGTTTCTTCAAAGATTTTCTGATTTGTACTCCAATCTTTTGAAATATTACCAAACAGCGAACCGCCTAACGCTACACCTACAATACAGCAGATTACTCCGATTGCAATAAGGCTGACACAGATTCCCCAGAATATCTTCCATCCTTTTTTCATACGCTGCCCACCGCCTTTCCGCGATAAAATGGCCATCTGCAAATATTAACAAGAATTCGAATCATCGCAGGATACATAACCATACATAATTTTACAGTTGCAACTGTCGCAACCAGACCGATCGCCAACAAAATCAGTCCCACACCAACCACAATAATCGCCGATGGGAATCCGATTGCCGCCACGATGCCAAGTGCAACTACGCCGATTCCGGCTATTGCAATCGCCACTGCTCCGACTACCAATCCCGCAAAAAATGCGAATGCTACTATCACAAGTCCCAATACCGTAGCTGCTATCCCTATCACCAACGGAATCACAACCGGTGCTCCTACCAGGATGATTGCAATGATCAATATAATTTTTAATGTCTTACTCGTCCACGGCTTCTGTCGTTGTCCTTGTCCCATATTATCATAAGTACTTTGATAACCTCCCTGACAGCCACGCTCTCCATAAGTTTCATTATAGGAATAGGTATCTCCTTTTTTTGTCCGCGGACTTCTTGCAGCAGGTGTTGCTTTTTCCTCAAAACGTTCATCCTGAAATCCGGATTCTGTAAATTCACCATTCTCTTCACTTCCCGGTTCCAGATTCAGGCAGATGGTTGAAGCAACTTTCTGCGGACTTCCCAATTCTTCTATCACCTGTTGCTCGTTCTGTACACCTGCGTCATCAAAATAATCTTCATAATATTGCAACGCTTCCACTCGTTCTTCTTCTGATATTCCTGCGAGCAGCCGCCCCAACTCTTCCATAAATTGTTTGCGGTTCATACACCCACACCCCCTTCAAATATATCCTGTATCTTGCTGGAATAGTTCTTCCATTCTATCTTATACAAATTAAGCTGCGCCATTCCTTTTTCCGTCACTTTATAATAACGTCGGTTTCTTCCATCATAACTCTTATCATACACTTCCAGACATTCGTCTTTCTGCAGTCTTCTGAGCACCGGATACAAAGTAGATTCCGATACATCGATTGCCTTACGAACATCCTGTGTAATCTTATAGCCATAGGTTCCCTCGGCTTCTCTTGACACAACAGCAAGAACAATCGCGTCCAATAAGGCCGCACCCGTGTTAAATACCATTCCATCACCTCATTTTGTATCATATTATTCTTTTTGTAATATTATTTCTTTTCCAATATTATATGTCGTATAATATTGTTTGTCAACTAGGTTTCATAAAAAGAATTTGCTATTACATAAAAAAACAAGTTCCGTCAAGAAATATTCTTAACAGAACTTGCCCTCTTTTACAGACAGGATATCTCCCTGCCACTTCACTTCATTTTATTTTGTCAAAAGCATCATAATCTCGTTACTTCTCTGTACAAACGCTGTCATCTCTTCCGGATTCAACGGCTTATGAGCCAGCATTGCGAGATCATAGAGCTGTTTGCAGATAATGGATACATTTTTGCTTCTCTTATGCTCTACAACGAATTTAACCAACGGATGATTTGCATTCAGGATCAAAGTAGCCTGTGTTCCGAACATGCTCGGATCCATGCCACTCATGCCATACATCTTCATCATCTCAGCCATACGTCTGGACTCTTCTGAGAGAACTGCCATAGATGCCACATTATCATCTTTGAGTTTTTCTACTTTTACATCCAATTTATCGTTATTCAGCTCTTTGCGGAAGATTTCCACAATGCTGTCTGCTGTCTTCTGGAATTCTTCTTTTTCATCCTCAGACACTTCATCTTTCAAAGATTCATGTACATCTGCGTCAATTCTCATGAATTTCACATCGTCATGTTTCTGCTCCAGATATGTGATAAATGTTGTATCAATATTGTGTGTCAACAGAATCGCATTCTGTCCCTGTTCTTTAAACATATTGATATACTGGCTCTGCTGCTGTTCATCTGTTACATAATAAACCGTAGTCTTTTCTTTTTCTTCATTCTCAGAATTCTCTGCTGCGTCAGTTCCTTCTGGATTTTCTGTTGTTTCAGCCTTTGCCTCTTCTGTCTCTGCATCTTCTTTCTTATTTGCATTGATGCAGTCTTCCAGTGTCAGATATTTGTGATCCAAATCTTTATACAGAATCGAATCTTTTACTTTATTGCCGAATTTTTCGTCTTTTAAGCATCCGAACTTGATAAATGGGCTGATATCATCCCAATATTTTTCATAGTTTTCTCTATCTGTTTTAAACATTCCGTTTAATTTATCTGCAACTTTCTTAGAAATGTAATCTGCGACTTTATTTACAAATCCATCATTCTGCAGTGCACTACGAGATACGTTCAATGGCAGATCAGGACAATCGATTACTCCTTTCAATACCATTAAGAATTCAGGAATCACTTCTTTGATGTTATCTGCGATAAACACCTGATTGTTATACAGCTTGATTTTACCTTCGATCGAATCATACTCTGTATTAATCTTCGGGAAATATAAAATACCTTTTAAGTTAAATGGATAGTCCATGTTCAAATGAATCCAGAACAATGGCTCTTTATAATCCATAAATACTTTTCTGTAAAAATCAATGTACTCTTCTTTTGTACACTCGCTTGGATTCTTCGTCCACAGCGGATGTACATCGCTGATAGAAACCGGACGTTTTACAATCTTCGCTTTCTGTTTTGCTTCGCCCTCTTCTCCTTCTTTCGGCTCTTCTGTGATATGTTCAACCACTTCATCTGTATCCAGAACATCTGCCTCGTCAATTGTCTCATACTCCGGCTCGGCATTTGCATTGCTCAGGAAAATCTCTACCGGCATGAAAGAACAATATTTCTCCAGCACTTCTCTTACACGGTATTCATTGGCAAACTCAAGGCAATCTTCATTTAAGAACAGTGTAATCTCTGTTCCGACTTCCTGTCTGTTACCATCCTGCATCTCGTACTCTGTACCGCCTTCGCTTACCCAGTGTACCGGTGTTGCATCTTTCTGATAAGAAAGTGTATCGATGTGCACTTCGTCTGCAACCATAAATGCAGAATAGAATCCAAGACCAAAGTGTCCAATCATCTCATCTTCTGTTGTTTTATCTTTATATTTCTCAAGGAACTGTGTAGCTCCGGAAAATGCAATCTGTGTAATATATTTTTCTACTTCATCGGCTGTCATACCAAGACCATTATCGATGAACTTCAATGTCTTCTCTTCCGGATTGACAATTACTTCAATCTTTGCTTTATAATCTTCCGGCATCTCGTATTCGCCCATCATATCAAGCTTTTTCAATTTTGTAATTGCATCGCATCCATTTGATACAATCTCACGAACAAAAATATCGTGGTCTGAATATACCCATTTCTTTATAATTGGGAAAATATTTTCGCTGTCAATTGATAAACTACCTTTCTTCATTGCCATAGTAAACACTCCTCTTTTATAAATCATTTTACTGTTAATCTGAAGTTAATTGGATGACACCGTCTGCAATCCTTCTGTAAACAGTATCATTTTTACCATCTAAAAGGTATTCTAATACGAGAATGACCAAAAGTCAACAACTTTTTAGCACTCATTTTAGTTGAGTGCTAATATTTTTATTAAAAATGGTCGCTCCCCATACCAGCAACGACATTATCATGACAAAATAGAAACTTTCTTACCTGTTTTCTCATCTCACCTGATCTAACCCGGAATTCTTCTACTATATATAATTGTTGACACAAGCTGTAGAAACCCACTTCTACTGAACTGACAAATTCGTATATCCCATCAGAGAGATATCTACTTTCTGTGCCACTTCTCTTCCTTCGCGGATTGCCCATACAACCAACGACTGACCTCTGTGCATATCTCCTGTCACGAAGACATTTTTCACATTTGTCTCATATTCTCCCGGTGCCGTCTTGACATTGGTTCTCTCGTTTACTTCTACTCCGAAAGCTTTTGTTACATAGCTTTCGCTTCCGAGGAATCCTGCTGCGATAAGTACCAGATCAACATCCACCGTATACTCACTGTCAGCGACCTCAACCATCATCATTCTTCCAGTCTTTTCATCTTTCTTCGGCTCCAGTTTTACAAGTTTCGCTTTGCAGACTGCACCTTTCTTATCTTTGATGAACTCTTTTACTGTTGTCTGATATACACGTGGGTCATGACCGAACACCGCAATAGATTCCTGCTGACCATAGTCTGTCTTGCAGACTCTCGGCCACTCCGGCCATGGATTATTTTCTGCTCTGGTATCCGGTGCTTTCGGCATCATCTCAAGCTGAAGCACGGATTTGGCCCCATGACGGATAGATGTACCGACACAGTCATTTCCGGTATCTCCGCCACCGATCACCATAACATTTTTTCCTTTTGCAGAAATGTATGCTCCATCTTTGAGCTTCATATTATTTGCCCAAAGTGCTTTTGTTGTAGATTTCAGGAAATCTACTGCAAAATAAATTCCTGATGCATCTCTGCCCGGTACCTTAATATCACGCGGATTCGATGCTCCACAAGCAAGAATCACGCGGTCATTTTCTTTTAACAACTCTGCAACTTTTACATCTTTTCCAACATTGCATCCGGTTTTGAAGATTACGCCTTCTTCTTCCATAATTGCAATTTTTCTATCAATGATCTGCTTTTCCAATTTCATATTTGGAATTCCATACCGAAGCAAACCACCCACTTTGTCTTCACGCTCATATACGGTCACCAGATGTCCACGTTTATTCAACTGATCCGCAGCAGCAAGTCCGGATGGACCGGAACCGATAATAGCAATTTTCTTACCGGTTCTGACTTTCGGAGGATTTGCCTTTGCATACCCCTTCTCATAGGCATTTTCAATAATTCCATACTCATTTGCCTTCGTAGTCACAGCATCTCCATACAGACCGCATGTACAGGCATTTTCACATAATGCCGGGCAGACACGTGAAGTGAATTCTGGGAAGTTATTCGTCTTATGCAGACGATAATATGCCTCCTCCCAGTTTCCGTTATAAATCAAATCATTCCACTCCGGAACTAAGTTGTGGAGCGGGCATCCGCTCGCCATTCCGTTCAATAACTTTCCGGACTGGCAAAACGGAACACCACAAGCCATACATCTTGCTCCCTGAATCTCCTGTTCTTCCTTTGAAAGAGGCGTGTGAAATTCCTGAAAATGTTTGATTCTGCTCAATGGTTCTTCAGCCACTTTATCTTTTCTGTCATATTCCATAAATCCTGTTGCTTTTCCCACTTTCTTCGCCTCCTATCTTCCGTTTTTGATTGTGTTAAATGCTTCGATTTTTGCCTGCTCTGCACTTAAACCTTTTTCTTCCATCTGGATGATCGCAGACATCATCTTCTCATAATCTTCCGGTATAATCTTCTTGAATTTCGGCAGATACTCTTTGAAGTTATCCAGAATTTCTTTTCCAATCTCAGAATTTGTATAAGATACATGCTCTGCAATCATATCTTTCAATTCCTGAACATCGTATTTATCTGTTACACGCTCTATGTTGACCATAGATTTATTTACTTTCTTATATAAATCATTTTCCAGATCAAGTACATATGCAATACCGCCGCTCATTCCGGCTGCAAAGTTCTTGCCGACCTGACCGATGACAGCGACACAACCACCCGTCATGTATTCACATCCATGGTCACCGACACCTTCTACTACCGCTCTGGCTCCTGAGTTACGTACGCAGAAACGTTCTCCGGCAACACCATTGATAAATGCCTTACCGCTGGTTGCTCCATAAAGTGCAACGTTACCTATTATAATGTTTTCATTTGCCTTGTAATTTACTCCCTGTGGTGGGCATACAACCAGTTTACCACCGGAAAGTCCTTTTCCGAAGTAGTCGTTACTGTCTCCAACCAATTCCAATGTCAATCCCTTTGGAATAAATGCACCGAAACTCTGTCCGCCGGCACCTTTACATTTGATCACATAAGTATCATCATCCAGACCTTCCGGATATCTTCTTGTAATTTCAGAACCGAAAATTGTACCGAATGTACGGTCTGTATTGGTAACATCGATTTCCATGCTCTTTGGCTGTTTTTTATCCAATGCAGGGATCAACTGTTTTGCCAGCACTTTTTCATCCAATGTATTACGAAGTTCAAAATCGTATACTTTCTTCGGATTGAAGATCATACCCTTTTTCTCTTTCGCATATGGATTGTACAGCACTCGGCTCAAATCCAATGTTGCAGCTCTCTCAGATGTCGGAACATCTTTTACTTTTAGGAAATCTGTTCGTCCTACTAATTCATCCACTGTACGGACTCCGAGTTTTGCCATATATTCTCGAAGTTCCTGTGCGATAAATCTCATGAAATTCATAACGTATTCCGGTTTTCCTGCGAAACGTTTACGCAGTTCCGGATTCTGTGTTGCCACACCTACCGGGCAAGTATCGAGGTTACAAACTCGCATCATTACACAACCCATTGTTACCAATGGTGCTGTAGCGAATCCAAACTCTTCCGCACCAAGCATTGCTGCAATTGCGACATCACGTCCACTCATCAGTTTACCATCTGTCTCAATTCGAACACGTTCACGCAATCCATTCTGGATCAATGTCTGATGTGTCTCTGCCAGTCCAAGTTCCCAAGGGAGTCCGGCATTTTGAATCGAACTTCTCGGTGCTGCACCTGTTCCTCCGTCATATCCGGAAATCAGGATAACACCTGCTCCTGCTTTTGCTACACCTGCCGCTACTGTTCCGACGCCGGCCTCTGATACCAGTTTTACGGAAATTCTTGCTTCTTTATTGGCATTCTTACAATCATAGATCAGCTGTGCCAAATCTTCGATTGAATAAATATCGTGATGAGGCGGTGGTGAGATCAGGCTTACACCTGGTGTAGAATGACGGGTTTTTGCGATCCATGGATATACCTTTCCTCCTGGTAAATGTCCTCCTTCGCCTGGTTTTGCTCCCTGTGCCATCTTAATCTGGATCTCTTTTGCACTGACAAGATATCTGGATGTTACACCAAATCGTCCGGATGCCACCTGTTTGATCGCAGAACATTTCTCTGTATCCAAACGGTCGATGTCCTCTCCACCTTCTCCACTGTTTGATTTACCGTGAAGTCGGTTCATTGCAATCGCCATTGTCTCATGTGCTTCTTTTGAAATAGAACCATAAGACATCGCACCTGTCTTAAATCTTGTTACAATAGAATCTACACTTTCTACTTCATCGATGGAGATTCCTTTCTTTGGATAGTTAAATTCCAACTGTCCTCGAAGATTGATCTTCTCTCCCTCTTCATCTACCATCTTTGTATAGGCTTTAAACAAGTCATAATTTCCTGTTCTTGTGGACTGCTGCAATGCATGAATCGTCTGTGGATTGTACAGATGTTCCTCTCCACCGCTTTTTGCCTTGTGTTTTCCGACACTGTTCAATGTCATATCCACACTGAGTCCCAATGGATCATAGGCTTCGGAGTGGAATGCAATATAATCTTTTGCAATCTCTTCGATTCCGATACCACCAACTCTGCTGACTGTATCTGTAAAATATTTATCAATGAAATCGGATTTTAATCCTATCGCCTCAAAGATTTTTGCCCCCTGATAAGATTGAATTGTAGAAATTCCCATCTTAGATGCAATCTTGATGATTCCATGAATGACTGCATCATTGTAATCATCCACTGCTGCATAGTAATCTTTATGAAGCAGGTTCGAATCAATCAACTGACGGATTGATTCATGTGCAAGATAAGGGTTGATCGCACATGCTCCATATCCCAACAATGTTGCAAAATGATGTACCTCGCGAGGTTCACCGGATTCGAGAATCATTGCAACGGAAGTTCTCTTCTTCGTGCGTACCAGATGCTGCTGCAAACCGGATACTGCAAGAAGAGACGGAATTGCCACATGGTATTCATCCACATCACGGTCAGACAAAATCAAGATATTGGCGCCCTCTCGAATTGCACGGTCTACTTCAATAAATAAGTAATCCATTGCTTTTTCAAGACTTGTATTCTTGTAATAAGTAATCGGAATCTCTGCAACTTTGAAACCGTCTACTTTCATATTTTTAATCTTCAGAAGGTCTGTATTGGTCAGAATCGGGTTATTTACCTGAAGCATCTTACAGTTTTCTTCTTTTTTCTCCAACAGGTTTCCGTCTTTTCCTACATAAATCGTAGTAGAGGTTACCACTTCCTCACGAATTGCATCGATTGGCGGGTTTGTTACCTGTGCGAATAATTGTTTGAAATATCCAAACAGTGGCTGGTTTTTCTTAGAAAGTACTGCAAGTGGTGCATCGATTCCCATCGCAGCAGTTCCCTCAACACCATTTTTTGCCATATTTAATATAGAAGTTTTTACTTCTTCATAAGCATATCCAAATGCTTTCTGAAGTTTGAGACATTCTTCTTTTGTATACTTCGGAACGTCCTTATTCGGAATTTTCAAATCTTTCAAATGAATCAGATTACTGTCGAGCCATTCACCATAAGGCTCCTCATTTGCATAACGCTCTTTTAATTCTTCATCATCGATTACTTTTCCCTGGATCGTATCTACCAAAAGCATCTTGCCTGGATGTAATCTTTCTTTTACGACAATCTTAGTCGGATCAATATCCAACACACCAACCTCAGATGAGAGGATCAACTGATCATCATTTGTGATGTAATATCTGGATGGACGCAGTCCGTTACGGTCAAGAACCGCTCCCATACAATCTCCGTCTGAGAAAAGAATGGATGCCGGTCCATCCCATGGCTCCATCATCGTTGCATAATAGTGATAGAAATCCTTCTTATTCTGCGACATGCTTCGGTTGTTTTCCCATGGCTCCGGAATGGCGATCATCACTGCCAGTGGAAGTTCCATTCCACTCATGACCATGAATTCCAATGCATTGTCCAACATTGCGGAATCAGAACCTTTTGTATTGATTGCAGGAAGAACTTTATGAAGTTCTCCTTTTAACTTACCGGATTCCATCGTTTCTTCTCTGGCTCTCATCTTATCTGCATTACCGCGAATGGTATTAATCTCTCCATTATGTACCATAAAACGGTTCGGATGTGCTCTCTCCCAACTTGGATTTGTATTGGTACTGAAACGAGAATGTACCATTGCAATTGCCGAAGTATAATCTTTATCCTGTAAATCTTCAAAGAATAATCTCAACTGTCCTACAAGGAACATTCCTTTGTACACGATTGTTCTGCTTGACAGAGATGCCACATAAGTATCATCACTACTCTGTTCGAAAATACGACGAACAACATACAATCTTCTGTCAAATGGAAGTCCTTTTTCTACATTCTTTGGTTTCTCGATAAATGCCTGCATAATGTACGGCATGCAATCAACCGCTTTTTTGCCCAAAACTTCCGGCTGAACCGGAACCTTTCTCCAACCTAAGAATTTCAGACCTTCTTTTTCTACAATGACTTCGAAAATGTTTTTTGCCTGATTTCTCTTCAACTCATCTTGTGGCAGGAAGAACATTCCAACTCCATATTCCCGTTCTTTGGGTAAAGAAAAGCCGAGGGGTTCACAGACCTTAGAAAAGAAGTTGTGTGAAATCTGTAATAAAATTCCAACTCCATCTCCGGTCTTACCCTCGGCGTCCTTGCCTGCTCTATGTTCAAGATTTTCTACGATTTTCAGTGCGTTGGCCACTGTCTCATGACTCTTCACACCTTTGATGTTCACGACTGCACCGATACCACAGTTATCATGTTCAAACTCGGAACGATACAGACCTGGTTGCTGAGTGCTTACTTGTCTACTCATAATCGCTATCCTTTCATCTGTGCTCAATATGTTTTTTCTTTTTTCCTACTATACATCAATTTTTTTCACTTGTAAATACGGTTTTTTCTTTAAATCGTCTGATAATTCGCCAATTTTATTTATTCATCATTATTTTCAGATATCTTCATCTTATTTTTTATATGATCAGCCTCCGCAAAAACAATTCAACCTGTCAGTTTTTCAAATATTTTTTCATATTTTTTTCTGACAGGTTGATTATTTTCTTATATTCTCTTTTTTCTATACAATTTCATCCGTCTTTTTTCTCATTTTTCGAATGATTTAACGGAACATATCCAGATCCGGCTTAGAAGAATGATCCGTTTTATCCGTTGAATCTTTCTGTGAACCATACTCCATTCTCTGAATCATCGTAAACATAACTGCTGCCACAAATGTACAGACCACTACTGTAATCCCCAACCTTTCCGGACTTTTGGCAACCACTTGCAAGATACCTGTGTAAGTTCCCAGAATTGCGGTCAGATTCACCATCATATGTGTAAATACCGGTGCTTTAAATGAACCATACTTATCATATACATACGCGAGAATCAATCCAAGTGCAAATGCGCTGATGATCTGTGTGGTATTACTGTGGAGTAAGGAAAACAGAATCGCCGAGCTCAACGCCGCACGCAAGAATGGTGCTTTTTCTCTTAACCGCTTATATATCACCCCACGGAACAACAATTCTTCCATAATCGGCACAAGAATACACAATCCAACGATCTGAAGCCAAAGCGGTGCACTATAAAGGACCGCTGAAGTGCTCTGATAACTGCTGTCCTCTCCTGCTACAAGCTGAACCATGTACGCAAGACAGCTTACCCCGATATTATATGCAATCGCAAATACGAATAAAAAGCTATATTTTATCCATGGTGCCCTGTCAGGCTTCTTATCTTGCTCTTGTTCCAGTTTTCGATCTTTAAAAAAGAAGATAGAACAGACCAGTATAGAGCAGACAGCCTTTGCGCTTTGAATCTCAACCGCATATTTTATTTCCAATTTCATCGCAATGAGTGCACACTGCTGCATCGCAGCCGTTGCTGCCTCTGTGTCATTTGCATCCAGTCCGTTTAGTACATTTGCAAATTCATTTACATTTCCGATCACAAGCACGCATACTGCTGCAACGCTCACAACCAGTCCTACAATCCAATAAATGATCAATGGGCCAAATACATGCCAGAACGGATTTTTTGCCGGCTTATTGTTCATTTTTCAAAGCCTCTCCTTTCTTTTGTATCCACCCTCTCAGCGTTTCCTCATTTCCTATAAGTGAGCCCTGAACCATCTCCGTTTTTCCGCCTCCGCGTCCCTGAAACTTTGCATTCAACTCTTTTACTAACGCTCTCATATCCAAATTATGGCTTCCGATCACATAACGGTAAGCAGACTCCTCTTCCGACATCGTCTCCTGTCGATTGAACACCGCACAGATATCATGTTGTCTGTCAAGGAGCTGATTCATCAAAAACCTTGGGCCATCTCCATCCAGACCTTCTTCAAACAGACATACAATACTCTGCTTTGGATCCACTTCTCTTACTTTATATTCCAATAGTAGTTTTTTCTGTCTGTCCAATTCCTGCTTTAATGTGTTATTTTCTTCTTTCAAATGTTCTACTGCTTCTGCTGTTTCATTCTCTTTCGCACAGAGGCTTGCAGAAATCTGTCTTGTTGCGGATAACTTCTGTCGATAATCAGCAAGTGCTCGAAATCCACACAACATCGTGATTCGAACGCCGCCTTTATAGCGTTGCACATTCGTCAGCTTTATCAGCCCAATCTCGCCCGTTTTCTTTACATGAGGTGCACAACACGCACAGACATCATATCCTGGGATCGTTACGATCCTTACCTGCCCCTCAATTTCAATCTTGCTGCGATAATCCAGACCTTCCAGCTCTTTCTTCGATGGATAAGTAACCTGCACTTCGAGATTCTGTATCACAGCTTCATTTGCTTTCCACTCAATCTCCGCCAACGCTTCTCTCGAAATCTCACCGTCAAAGTCCATCGTACACGCATCACTCCCAAGGTGAAAGCCGACATTATTGTACCCGAACCTTGCATGAACCAAACCGGAAACAATATGTTCTCCGGTATGTTGCTGCATCTTTTCAAAACGCTCCCGCCAGTCAATCTCTCCTTGTACGGTACTTCCCACTTCAGCAGGAAGGGAAGTATAGTGCCATACTTCCCCTTGTTCTTCCTGCACGTCATACACCGTACTCTGACCCAGCACTCCATGATCCGCATACTGTCCTCCCCCTTCCGGGAAAAACGCAGTCTGATCCAGTCTGATTTTATAACGTTCTCCGTCTTTTTGGC
>DAVZKO010000053.1:0-18912 GCA_052272205.1 Schaedlerella sp.
AAGTGTCTTATATCCCCATAGCTAAAGCAAGGGGTTTTACGACACACTGGATAATGAAATACCATGCAGACCCCGCCCACATGGTATTTCAAATTACACTATGTAATTATTATTTATCGTCACCCATTTTTGCTTTCATAACAGCGATTTCATCTGCGTATTTGTTCATTGGGCTCTTAACAACACAGAGAATCAAGATGATACCTGTCAATGATGGTGCACCGAATTTCAGGAAGTTCAATGCGAACATTGCTGAGTCCGGCTGCTGTCCGATTGCACCTGCAATGTATCCTGAGATAGAAAGCACTGCAAGAATACCTGAGCTTACGATTGTGTTACCACATTTCTGTGCAAATCCTTTGATAGAAGAAATTACGCCGTTAGAAGATTTTCCTTCTTTTAACATGATAAAGTCGATTGTATCGTTTACTAATACGTTAACCAATGCATTCTGCATAGATGCTGTACAAGCTGAAAGGAATGTCAGTACGCACAAGAATACGAAGTTTGTTTTTCCGAAGAAGAACAGGATTACATACAATACGATTGACGTTGCCTGTGATACAAGTAATGCTTTCTGACCTGTCTTGAATTTCTTCAAGAAGATTGGCATTAATACAACCATTGAAATCAAAGCTCCGATTGAAACAACTCCCATGTATACGGAGATGAGGTCCGGTCTTGCCCAGTAGTACATCATATAATATACAGATGTTGAGAACATCATTCCATATCCCATAGATGCCATAACCCATGCGATCAAGTTTGGCCATACTTCTTTATATTTTACTACACGTCCGATTTCTTTCAGTGGATGTCCTTTTTCAGGCTCTACTAAGTATTTTTCTTTTCCTTTTGATGTTGCAAATAATCCCCAGAATGAGATAAATGCGAATACTCCACAGATTAACATCAATGGAACATATCCATTTTTGAATCCAATGTTATTAAAGAATCCTGTAATGTTTGGTGTAAATGTGTTACCAATTGTAAATACTGCTGCACAGCAACCTGCACCTAATGAAATAATCATATTTCTCTGGTCATTGCTTCGCACTGCTGCAGGAAGGATTGCCATCTGTGGCATTGTGTACATTGTTACTGTCATTCCGTAACCGATATACATAATCAATACATATGCAACTTTTACACTTGTTGAAGTAAATCCCCAATCAACCCAGATCATTGTCGCAAAAAATGTCAACAGAATTGGAGCAAAAATGAAGTATGGTCGATAACGTCCCCATCTTGATTTTGTTCTATCTGCGATAACACCCATCATTGGGTCATTGATTGCATCCCACAAAGTTGCTACAAACATAATAGCGGAAGCTGCTGCTGCCGGAATCTTCAATGTATCTGTCATATACACGGAAAAATAGCTGGCGATTACAGCGGCAATCAACATGGCACCCCCGTTTGCCGATGTTGCGTGGAACCACTTAAATGCTGTGCTGACTTCGTCTTTCACGACTGTTGTTGCTGTCTTTTCATTAGCCATTTTACTACACTCCTTTTCTTTTTTATTCACTTACGTTGAGATGTCTTTCTCTCTTAAGATGTCTTTATTGTAGTACAATCCGACACATATTCATATGTAATAAATTAATTGAAATACGACATTTTTTATTGTCCATTTTTTATTTCCGACATATTTTCATGTGCATCCGACATTCTTTCTTTTTCCCGGATATCTCATCTCATGTTCGTAACTTTTCGTTGTCATATCCGACAACCTTTTTTGTATCTGCAATAAGCATAGCAAATATTTTTTACAATAAACAGCGTGTCAGAGGACATGTAAAAGTGTAAATTGCGACATAGTTATAAAGCCATCCCCCGGTCATCGACTCGTGAAAACCTCGTCTGATGCCGGGGGATGTGTCCGCACTAAGCTCGAGAAACTCTCGCTTACGTGCTTACAGCTCTACTGTGCCTTCTATTCCATTTTCTGCTGTAACAGTCAAGATTACATTGTTCTCTGGTTTCTTCACAATAATCTGCGCACGTCCACCAAACAGTTCTGTCACGCCTTCATTGAAGTTATAGTTCGGTTTTGGATTACCACTTCCG
This sequence comes from Schaedlerella sp., assembly GCA_052272205.1. Classification (GTDB taxonomy): domain Bacteria; phylum Bacillota; class Clostridia; order Lachnospirales; family Lachnospiraceae; genus Schaedlerella. Next base: position 2,074 of record DAVZKO010000053.1, read on the forward strand.
AATCCAAGTACTTCCACTTCACCTGCCACAGACAGCGTAATCTTCTGGTTGTCATCGGCTGCCAAGACACCGTTTTCATCGCGCATTTCAACCTGAACATAAACTAATTCCTGTTCTTTTGCTTTTAATCCAACATGTGCTTCCTGTTCTACGACAAGTGTTCTCACTTCTCCTGCAGTTGCAAGTTCACTTCTTCCGATTTCCTGTCCATTTTCATAGGAAATGGCTGTCAGTGTTCCCACTTCATATGTCGTCTCAAATAAAGTACGGAATCCGGCCTCTTTTCCGGCTGCTTTCTTGCCAAGAGAAGTTCCGTTTAATAACAATTCCACTTCATCTCCCTGTGCATATACTTCTACGACAGCAGTTTTTCCTTCCATACCACTCCAGTTCCAGTTTGCAGTAGAATCACTGATAACCCATGGAGTTTTAATTAAAAACTCTCCATAATGTGTCGGATTCTGCACTGCGATATATGGTTTTTTGCTCAGTCCGAATACTGCCTCTCTATAATAAGATGCAGGACGACGGAAACCGGTAATATCAAAATCTCCCGGATATGCCAACTGTGCAGGGAATCCGGCTCCGAATCCGCCTTCGCCCCATTTATATGCAGGGATACCAACTCCTGCCTCACCGATATAATCCCATCCGGTCCATGTAAAGTCACCGATCACATGTGGCAGACGTTCTACGAGATCCCAGTTTCTTGCAATCTCCGGTGGATAGGTCTCACTACCTACAATGACACGGTTCGGATACGTCTCACCATCCTGCTCGTAACGGGCTGTCATATAGTTATATCCTGCAATATCCACGCCTGCACATGCCTTTTCCAATCGTTTACTGATTGCATCATGTACCACGATTTCGTCCATATGCTCGTCCATCAAAGACATAAAGTCGTTGACATTTCCATCAATTTTACCTTCCGCGCTTAAATTTGCAGCTACATCCGCAACAATCTGGTCTACCGCATCTCCGGCTGCAAAGACTCCATTGATGGATGCCAGCGTATATCTTGTATCATCCAAAGAACGAATCCTGTCACTTAACTCCTGACAAGTCTGTGCACCTTTGTCGGTTCCGATTTCCGGAATCTCATTTCCAACAGAATAGAGAATAACCGATGGATGATTGTAGTCTTTTCTCACCATTGCTGTCACATCTTTTTCCCACCACTCCTGGAAATACAAACCGTAGTCATAGTTGGATTTGAGACGGTTCCACATATCAAATGTTTCATCCATGACATACATACCGATCTCATCGCAGGCACGAAGCATGGCCGGCGCCATTGGATGATGAGACATCCGGATTGCGTTAAATCCAGCCTCTTTCATTCTCAGAATCTGGCGATACTGTGCATCTTCATAGGTAGCTGCTCCAAGAAGTCCACTATCATGATGGATACAACCGCCACGTAAGTTTACAGTTTTACCATTAACGCGAAATCCACGTTTGGCATCGACAGCAAGTGTACGAATACCGAATGTATCAACCGCCTCATCTAACAACTCTTTTGCTTCTGTATTCTGATATACTTTTGTCTCGTATGTGTAAAGTTTTGGATCCTCTGCACTCCAAAGTTTTGGATTCTCCACGAGAATTCTCTGCTTGATCGTTCTATTTTCTCCGGCAAATATAGTTGCAAATGTACATTCTTTTGCAGCTATATTTCCCTCGTCATCTTTGATTACAGTCTCTACAACTAAGTCCTGTGATACTGCTGTCTTATTTTCCAATTCTGTTGCAACTCTCAATGTCGCATATGTCTCATCTGCATTTTCTGTCTTAATCTGTACTCCTTCCGGCACAATATGTGTCAGTCCGGATTCGAGAAGATATACATCACGATAGATTCCTGCACCTGAATACCAACGGCTGTTTGTCATCGCTCCCGCACGCACCTGCACACGAATCTCGTTGTCTTCGCCGTATTTTAAGAAATCATTGAGTGGTGCGTAAAATGTTGTATAACCGAACGGACTCTTCGCTGCGAGCTGTCCATTCACATATACGAAGGCATTCATATACACACCTTCAAACTTCAGTGTCACTGTTTTTTCTCTATATTCTTCCGGTGCGTGAAGCATTTTCACATAAGTGTAGACATCTCCGTCACGGAAACCGGTATTTCCTCCATTTAAACTGTCCGGATTCGCCGGTTTTTCAATCATTGCATCATGTGGCAATGTAACATCTCGTGCAACTTCCGGGATATTCCACACCAATGCAAACGAATCTTTATCTACCCAAAATTTCCAATCGTTGTTCCATTTCTGCTCTCTCATCTATCTTTCCTCCAATTTCAATTCTCCATCTTTCAATACAACTGTTCTGAAAATTGGTCGCTCCTGATATTTATCATTTGGATAATGCAACGTAAATTTCATACTATCGTCATCTTTATACAACATACCATGACCGCCATTCTCCGGGAACAGTGGCTCTTCCAACTGTCTCCAAGGGCCTTCCACCTTACCGCTGTCTGATACCGCTACGCCAACTGCGTATCCACAAGTACTCCAGCTTGACCACGTCATGTAAAGTTTCTCATCTTCCATTTTCATGACACATGGTCCATCGGTAAAGTACACATCTCCATCCATTCCAAACTCTGCTTTGGCAAATGGAACCGGTTTCGCCCACACTGCCTCTGCCGCTGAAAATAATGTCACCGGCTCTCCATCTGCCTGTTTTAAATCAGATGACATTTTCAACAGACACATATCTCCATCCGGCGTATCTTCAAAAGAATGGGAGAAAATCAAGTATGGCACTCCCTCTTCAATGTACACTGTTCCGTCAATACATGCCCATTCTTCCGGTGTAATTCTCTCACTGTATACCTCAAAAGGACCGATTGGCTGCTCTGAACGTAACACATAGATTCCTTTTTTTCTATCTGAACCGCCAAGTGTTGTAATCAGGTAAAATGCGCCTTCATGATAAATACATTCCGGTGCCCAGTAGTTCTGGTCCGCAAAGAATCCTTCCGATTTGTGGAAGATTTCAATCGGTCCTTCCCAGTTTTCTTTATCTTCACTTACATAGCAATCAAACCCATCTGCCGGTCCCCAGCAGGTTGCACTTCTTGTTCCATATAAATAATATTTCCCCTCATGTACGAGAATGTATGGGTCTCGAATATTGATTTCTGTTGTTTTTATCACTCTACTACTCCTTCACTTCAAAAATATATGTTCCGGCTTCCAGCTTTTGCGACTCCATTCCTTCTACGCAGAATTCTGCCTTTGCATCAAACGGAACTTCCACGCAATATACAACTGTGTCGCCTTCGTATTTCCAACTGCTCTTATAACATCCTGCTGCAGTATCTAATATACATTCTGCATGCCCCAGTCGCTTGTCTGTATGAGGTATAATCACAGCTTTCTTAAATCCGGCTTCAACTGGTCTGATACCGCACACCTCTCCATACATCCATGCTTCAATACTTCCATAACTATAATGATTCAGACTGTTCATGCCATCCTCATTCAAATGTCCGTCCGGCATAACCGAATTCCAGCGTTCCCAGATTGTAGTAGCTCCCATATTCACGCTATACAACCAGCCCGGATATTCTTCATTAAGCAATAATTGTACTGCAATATCATGATGTCCGGTCTCGGTAAGTGCCGGACACAACATCGTTGTTCCGACAAATCCGGTATTCAGATGTCCATGATTCTCCTTAACTCTCTGTGCCAGTGCATTTCCTTCCTGCTCTCTTGTCACTTCGGTTGGGCTTAATTCAAACATGATTGCAATTGCAGAACCCGTCTGTGTCTGGCAACTACACAATCCATTTTCATCAAAATAAGTTTTTTGAATTGCCTTTAAAATCTCATCTGCCAGCTTCTGATATTCTTCTGCCTCTTCATTTTGTCCAAGAATTTTTGCTGACTCTGCAACTATTTTCGCATCTTTATAGTAATACGCACTTGCAATATAAAGTGGATCTGTCGCGCCAAATGGTCCCGGCTGTTCATTATCCAGTGCCAACCAATCTGCAAAATGAAATCCATCTTTAATCAAATGTGCGCCTCCGAGTGCTTCTTCCTTCCTACGCTGACAATCTACCCATGCTTTCATGCCCGGATAACACTCGGCAAGTAATGTCCGATTTCCATATTGCTGATATACCTTCCATGGGATAATTACCCCTGCATCAGCCCATGGGCACGAACCATGTTCAGATACCATTCCTTTCTTCAGACGAGGTACAACATTAGGAACTGAACCATCCAATATGCTTTGTTCTGCTCTCATGTCCCACAAATATTTTCGATAAAACGCAGGCATATACATGTTGTAACATGCTGTTTCCGAAAAGATTTGTGCATCTCCTGTCCACCCAAGACGTTCATCACGTTGCGGACAATCTGTAGGTACATCCAGAAAGTTGTCTTTCTGTCCCCACAATGCATTGGCGAACAACTGATTTACTTTACTGTCACCGGTCGTAATCTCTCCAATCTGCTCAAAATCACTTCTCAGATGGTATGCAGTAAATGAAATCTTCGTAATCCATTCTTCTGTAGCATCTTTTTCGTCCAAAGATTTGATTTCTACTTTCATATAACGGAAACCATAGAATGTAAAATGAGGTCTTACATGTGCTTTTTCTCCGTTTGAAATATAAGTAAACTCTGCCCTGGCAGTTCTCAAATTTTCCCGATAGAAACATTCATCCTGAAGAATTTCTGATGCAGATAGCGTCACTGTCATTCCTTCCGGAAGTTCTGCATCAAATTCTACCCATCCGGTCAGATTCTGTCCAAAATCCAACACCATTTCCTGCTTTGGTGTCTGAATAAGTTCTGGCTTAAATTCTTCATGTTTCACGATTGGAAGACTGTATCTGTCGGTAAGTGCTCCGCATTTTTCTGGCTCACGAAGTACCATCTCTTTCCAGCCGTACTCTTCCGATTCTGTATCCCGCTGTAATTCTTCTTTTATAGAAGTTTCGATTCTGGCATCATAAACTTCTCCGTCATAGATGTTGCTCTTCACAATCGGTGACTGACAATATTTCCAACTTGTATCCGTGCAGACTATCGGCTGTGCTGTTTCCCCAATATATAATTCTCCGATTGCACAGCAATATTCTCCATACAGATTCGTATATCCGCCGTCAAATCCGAGTCTGCCTTTGAACCAGCCTTCTCCAAGCCAGATTTGAATGTTATTCTTACCTTCCTGTAAATATTCTGTCACATCATAGGTCTGTACTTGTAAATGAAAATCATAAGAATGATATCCCGGAGCTAAATATTCTTTTCCGACCTTTTTCCCGTTGATATACACTTCATATACACCCAGACCGCACAGATACAGTCTTGCAGATTTATTCACATCCTCCGGACTTACTTCGAAAGTTTTCCACATAATCGGATGGATATCCCCATCCTCTGTCTGAGGTGCAATCCATTTTCCTATCCAGCTTTCTTTCATCTTGCCGGTTTCAAAATAAGACTCTGTTTTTGTAACTTCTCCGTTGCCTGCTTTTACTTCCACGCTCCATGTATAACGTGTTCTCGGCTGCAACTCTAAGTTCACCTGATAATCCAGACTGCTTGCCTTCTCATCTTCTCCACTGTCATAGATTTGCTCTTCTCCCTGAAAGATTTGAATTCTGGCAGATTGCATTTTTTTCGCATTTCCCGCATCTTCCACTTTCCATGAAAAACTGAGTGGTTCGACTTGAAATCCCAACGGATGTTCCACGTTATTTACTCTTAACTGGCTGATTCTCATATTGCTATACTTCCTTTTCGTCTCATACAAATGTTTACTCTGAAATAAGTGTAACGAAACCAATCGAGAAAGTCTATGTTGTTTCTTTTCGAGAATCCGACATATTATTAGACGTGTTTTATTGTAGTTGTAACTTTTATCATACTGAAAGTCTAACATAAGTTCGTTTATTAGTTGAAAACTGATAAATTTTTAAGCCTAGCTATAATTCAAAGTAGAAAATGAAATCGAAAGCTTGGATAATTAATTGACTTTACATCTTTAAAAAAATATTAACTATGTTACTCATAGTCCGTTGGCTTATAAGTAACTAATCTTTATAATTCTAAGCAGAGGAGGGCTATCATGATTACAGAAAAAATTGGATTAAGGATAAAAGAGTTAAGAACTATGCTTGGATTGAGTCAGGAAAAATTAGCATTAAAAGCAGAAATTGACAGAACTTATTTGGCTGGAGTTGAACAGGGAAAAAGAAATCCTTCAATAAAGAGTTTAGAAAAAATAATTAATGCTCTTACCGGCACCCGACATTCCGATGATTCCGTAGATGTCACCTTTCTCAATCTCAAGGTTAATATCCTGCAGGGCATCTATTGTCTTCCCCTCTATTTCAAACCGTTTTGAAATGTGTTCTAATCTAATCTGTGCCATTTCTCTCGATTCCTTCCTTTGCAATTCCTACTATTTTTGTAGGTTTATGCGTTTTATTGTAGCACCGAGAATCTTCTTTGTGAAATACATAAAAACAATAGCTGGATATAAGTTTCCCTTATACCCAGCTATTGGATCAAACACTTTTCTCTATAAAATATACGATTACTGAAAATATTCCATCAATACAGGAATCGGTGCTGACGCCCATGCATGGCACAGGCTGGTATTCCATTTCTGTTCTTTCCCCCACGCTTCATAAGATGTAGTTGCACCCTCTTGAAGCATATTATACCAAGAGTGCTCCGTTTTATTTGTAATCAAATCATATGCCAATTCTTTATGTCCCATTCGAATTGCTCCGTATAATACGAAGTAGGATACAAACACCCCACAACAAAGACCTTTCGTTCGTATCAACTCTGCAATATGATTACCTTCCGGTTCCAACCCGTAGAACGCAGCAAATATATTTGCATGTAACGAACTATGGTTACTCACCGTAGAATCTACGAACAATCCCGTTTTTACATTGTAAAACTGCTCTATAAACCTAAGCCGAAGGAATTCAAACTGAGATGTAAATTTTATTCCTAATACAGTTCGAATTTCCTCCATACATTTTTTCATTCCAACATACAGCGCGTTGATTACATTATGACAGCCATCGCCGACTATCGGCTGTGGCAAGTCAAAATCATATTCATCACGCAAATTCTCCGGCCAATCAACGAGATTCCATTTTGTTTTTACATTTTCTAACATTCCTGTATCATTTTGAAAACAATCGAAATATGCCTCAACACCTTCTGCTACAGGAAGCATTTTTTTAAGGAATTCTTTATCCCCTGAAAGCTGATAGTATAATTGAAGCTGGTATGCATAAAGCAATGAAAAATCTGCAATTTCCTGCATAAAGCTTCCAGGTGCTACTGCCATCATCCCCTTACAGATTTTTGTAGAATTTGCAAAATCTGTTAACGCCTTGCGAAAAAGTCTCGTGTCTCCTGTCAGATAATATAAAGAATGCGCAGTCACTGTCAAATCTCCGAGATACTGTCCTTTCTCTCTGTGCGGGCAGTCAAGAAATGCTTCCTGAGAACAGTTTCTCACTGCATTTTTACAGATTTCCCAAATCTGGCTGATCAACTCGTCATCCGAATGAAATTTACAATATGTTTCATCAAACGGATAGTGACGATAATGTACACAGAAATCCCGCAATTCAACATCCTGCGCTGTTACAAGTTGTACATACCGAAAGCATTTATACTCAAACTGTTCCAATTCGTTTTCTCCATTTGCAAGAATCAATTTATCTTCATATAGACAATTGCACCGCATATCATTCCGTACTTGGCTGTCTTTCAATAGTTCTTCTCCAAATAGAATGCGTACTTCATCATTCTTCTTTCCGACCGCTTTCATAAAAAAAGTACCAGTAAGTTCTTCTCCGAAATCCAATAAATATCCATTTTCCAGTCGTTTTATCCGCTCAGGGAAGCGATATTCCATCTGAAGATTCTCCGTCTGCTGAAGTACAAACACATGATCATCACATTCCTTGATAGCTGCCGCTTCCCAGGCTGCATCATCATAGTCTGCTTCTTTCCATCCATTTATTTTTTGATTATTATCAATTACTTCATCATACTGGGTATCGTATGCAATTGTCCTTGTTGCCCCATATTCTTTGGCTTCGGCATACTTCCAACTATCATCTGCGATACTGATTCCATCTGCCCATACTTCTGCTATTAGTCCTTGTCTGTAGTCTCCACTGTTATAAGCACGATTAACCAGCCCCTGATAATATACGTGAACAGCTAACGTATTTTTTCCCACATGTAAATACTTTGTAATGTCGATATGATTATAATTGTAGCTGAACGTATAAGAATTCGCCGGTCCTTGCGTTACGTAACTCCCATTGATATATAATTTATAATAATCATCTGCTGAAATATCTAGAATTACCTGCTTTGCTTCTGCTTCTATTCTAATTGTTTTTCTAAATAATGTATGATTGTTTTTCAGCTCTTCTTTGTGTTCTGGCATAATGAAAGTATCATCTAACTGCTTATGTAACAATTTAAGCGGTTGTAAGTGTTTGTATTTTGGATTGCATACCCACCTGTTTCTCCAATTTTTCTCGCCCTTTTCATCCATTTTCCTTATCCTTTCCTGTCTTATTTTCAATGCTCTTGCACACTCATCACTACTTTAAAATCTGTTGGTGTACAATCATAATATTTTTTAAAACTGCTTGCAAAATAGCGCTGATTGCTATATCCACAAGCAACTGCAATCTCCTGAATTTTCATATTTGTTTTCAACAGCAAATTCGCTGCTTTTTCCATTCGTTTTCGAATGACATATTCCATAATTCTCTCTCCGGTTTTCTGCTTAAAAATCTGCCTCACATAAGCGGAACTAAAATGCACCTTTTCGGAAATCCATTCTAATGTAAGTTCTTCACACTCTAAATTATATTCAATTAAATTTTTCACATTATCTACAATTACTTCTGCCTGCTTTCGATCTTTATTTTCTACAAAAGATGTATGACATATAGCAAAATAACTGCGAAGCAATTCTTTGATTTCCAACAAACTAGCTGTTTTCAATTGTTCCTTCATCTGTTTCTGTATCTCTTCATTTGACAATTCTTCACTTAATCTGATATCACTTTGTTCGGCTTCATTAAAAATTGCATAAACCAGTTCTTCTGCCGAAATCGCAACAAAATCTGTCTTTCTCGGTGCAATCGTGGCATATCCCTGAATCAATTCATCTAAATATTGCATAGCCTCTTTTTCTTGTCCCATACGTACGGACAACAAAATCTGTTCTTTTAGATTCTTAATCATTCGTGATATATCTGGCATTCCCACAGAATCTTCCTCTGTTTTATCTTCACCGCAAATAATCAGTTGTTTATCTGATGATGTCAATCCTCTCCACTCCTGCAGCGTTTCTTCATAAGAATCCCTTAACTTTTTCCATGTATCATAAATGCCACCTATTACGCAAATTAGCCGAATATCGTAATATTTTTCCATACTTTTTTGCAGATGTTCCATTCCTTCTCTTACTTGGTAAAAGAACTGCCGTTTTTCTGATGCATTTCCTGATAAGATTAAAATGGCTCCATTTTCTTTGAAGTTCAATCCCTGTACATGAATTTCTCTTGGAATACACCCCTCCCTTAGAACCGCTACCAACTCTTCGATATTTTCCTGTCTACCGATATTCCAGTTTGCTGACGATAAGTATAACGGAAGCTTTAAAAGACATATACAATAAAAATCTGCTTCTAGATTTAGACCTTTCAAATCCGGTTCTTCCTGCATTAATTTTCCCTCAACGATATCACGCAGTACCCTTTCTTTGTGCATCGCATCGTTTACATCAACCTTTTCTTTTAAAAGCTGCATATTATCCATCAGTATTTTTTGTTTTCCAAGTTCACCTTTAATCTTTTCCAGAATTTCTTTCAACTCAAATGGATCAAATGGCTTAAGTAGATATTCTGACACCCCAAGCGCAATCGCCTTCTTAGCATATTCAAATTCATCATACCCACTGATAATAACTGCCTTTAATGGAATATTCTGCCCAATCGCCTTTTGTAGAAATTCAAGGCCATCCATCACAGGCATAGATATGTCAGTCAACACAATATCTGGACGGCATACCTCTACTAAATCAAGTGCCTCTTTTCCATTTATAGCACTTCCTACCACTTCCAGATCCGGCTCCTCACGCTTAATATATTTTACAAGCAGATTTCTCATCTCAGATTCATCTTCTGCAATTAGTATCTTATACATTACTTCTCCTCCTTCCGCATTGGAATTGTCAAAATAGCTTTTGTCCATTCCCCTTCTCGACTTTCATAATGCAGACCGTATTCCTCTCCATAATAGAGCTTAATTCTCTCATTCACGTTAAAGATTCCATATCCATCTCTATTGTCCGTTGTCCCCTCTTGCAATCCTTGATTGATACTGTTCAGTTTCTCCTCTGAAATTCCCTTTCCATTGTCTTCTACTTGAAACCGAATCCATCCATTTCCTGTCGAGTCTTTTTCTATATCCGCAGTAATATATATCTTGCTTACGCCTCCTTTTTCTTTGATTCCATGATAAATTGCATTTTCGACCAACGGCTGCAGTACAAGTTTTAAAACTGTATATTTTAATACTGCTTCCGAAACATCAATCTCATACTTCATCACTTCCGAATAACGTATTTCCTGTATTGTAAGGTAGCTCTTCACATGTTCAATTTCATCCTTTACAGTGATAACTTCTGCACCTCTACTCAAACTAATACGAAAAAATTTTCCTAATGAATGAGACAATACTCGAATCTCATCAATTCCTTTATCCGATGCCAGCCAGGTAATCGTATTCAAGGTATTATACAAGAAATGGGGATTAATCTGTGCCTGCAAGGCACGAAGCTCTGCTTTCCGTTTTTGCTTTTGTACCTGTTCCACAAAATCCCGTTCTTCTTTCAGAACCTCTATATACTCTTCCTGCTTCTTAATCGATTTTTCAACACGATCTGCCATATAGTTAAATGTTCTTGCAATGCTACCAATCTCATCTTTATACGGATAGTAAAAACGCGCGTCCAATTCTCCGTTTTGTACGCGATTCATCTGAACCGCAAGACGATGCAACGACGATGTAAGCTGACGAGCAAGAATTACTACAATAACAAGGCTGATTCCCACCATCAATATTGTCATACCAACAATCAATCTCCTTAAACTGGCCACGCTATCCAATAATTCAGCCTTTGATTTCAATATATAAATTTGCCAGTTATTTATATTTACAACTCCTTTATACATCAAAAACTCTTCCCCGTTATACTCGATGTCTCCGCCATATTTCTGTTCCTTGTGTTTTGCATTTACTCCCAGCAGATCTTGCATACCTTCCGATTCGTTATCGATTGTTCCCGCTATATACTTTCCATCGCTATCTGTGATCAAAATTTCTCCAAGCTGTTTTGTATCACTGCTTAGCTCATCCAGCAAAACTTTCTGATCTAGCTGTATAATCAAATACGCCGGTTTTTCATACTGGCCTGCTGTAAAACGCCGCACATACGGAATCACGTTATCTCCACCGATAAATATTTCATCCCTCATTGTCGGCATCCAGCAAATTCCTGGAGAATCTACATCATGAAAATATGCATCAAATGTAGAATTTTTGAATTCAAACGACCAGTCCCGAACCTTTGTATAATCATCAAAACAGCCTTGATCTGTATAAATAATTGCAGAATTCACAATCGGCTCTGCTAAACTGATATCTTTTAACCAAGAAGCAGCTTTTCCGCTGATTTCTACTTTCTTGCGTACATTCGGTGCATTCAGATATTCTCCCAAAGGTAAAATAAATGACTGATTCGCAAGTGCTGCAAAAGCTCTCCTGTTAACGGCTTCAAGCCTGGTATCCAGTGTATTTTCCCACTGACTAACCAGGCTCTCTGCATTCGCTGCATAATTTCCCACAATCTCATTTTCTGCAAATTTGTAATATAATATTCCTGAAATGCACGTAGAAAATGCACATACAATTGCGAAAAGCATTGTCATTTTTTTCTGAAAACTAATGTTACGCATCCCTTTAAAAACCATACGCAATCCCTCTTTTCGAGTTTTTTCCAGTATAACACATCAACCTTTCACTGCGCCAGCTGTCAATCCCGCGATAAACTGTTTATTGCACAAAAGGTATACTATCAAAATTGGAATGATTGCAATAGATGCACCAGCCAGCATAATATGCCATTCCGCCGCTGCATTCATAGAATACTTCAACTGTACAACCGCAACCGTTAATGTCTGTAACTTTGGATTGCTGATGGTCATAATCAATGTTGTAATATAATCATTCCATGTATTTCTGAATACGAACAATGCCACGACAGCTAATATTGGTTTCATAACTGGCAGTATTATTCTTAAAAACACACCATAGATTGTACATCCGTCAATTGTCGCAGCCTCATCTAGTTCTTTCGGAATTCCTTTTACAAAGCCCATAACAAGAAGTACATTTACTGCCTGACCTCCTGTTAAAGCAAGAATAAGTCCTGCCATACTTTTACTCAGTCCTACTTTTTGTAAAAACTGATAAATCGGATACAGAGTGACTGACCCTAGACTTATAAACATCATAGATGTGTAAAGAGCCAATAAAAGTTTCTTCCCTACAAAATCTCTCCGCGCAAAAATGAATCCTGCAAGTGCACATGTCACTACCGCCAAAACAGTTGTAGATACCGCAAGAATCACGCTATTCAAGGTATATTTCACGAAATCTGCCTGTACAAATGCCTGATAGTAATTCTGAAACTGCCATTCCTTTGGAAGAAAGGCTCCACCAGCTGTCAACTCCGCATTCGTTTTCAGCGACCCGAAAATTGTATAAATAATCGGATAAAGTGTAAAAACAATCATCACGGTCAGAAAGAGAACCGCGCACACCTTGGCTACTTTCGCAGATACTTTATTACTGTTTACTATTGTTTCCATTGCAAAATCCCCTTTCTTTTTAATAAATGTCATCCAGTTTCTTCGACAATTTCAAATATATGATTGTAACCATTCCCGCAATAGCTGCAGAAACAACACTAACAGCAGCACCATATCCATACTGTGGAATCACTGCTTCTGAAGCAGATACCGGGAAGAAGTACTTATATCCATACAGCGCCATAACCATAGTAGAATTGTTTGGGCCACCTTCTGTCAGTACCATGACATTCGTAATGTCATTGAAGGCAGATGTAATTGAGAGCATCAGTATAATCTTCAAAATCGGGCCCATCATAGGAATTGTTACATACCACAAAGTTTGAATCGGTCCGGCACCATCAATCTTCGCACTCTCCAAAGCGTCCTTCGCAACCTGCTGCAAACCAGCGATAAAATATACCATATAATTTCCAACACCGCCCCAGATTGCTGTAATAATCAATGTCTTCATTGCATGATCTTTTCCAAGCCAGTTAATCGGCGCATCTATAATGTGTAAATTCATCAGATACTGGTTAATTTCTCCATTGTACGCATTGAACAACAAATAGAATACCAACCCCATAACTGCTGAGCTCATAATCGTCGGTAGGAATACCATGCTCTGTGCCACGCCATTAAACCGCGTCTGCTTATTTAAAAGCAACGCAAGGAAAAAGGCTAACGGAATAATGATCAACACCTTTCCAAATCCATACACAAATGTATTTCTTACACTCAGCCAATAGACCTCATCCTGAAACACACGTGTCAGATTTGCCAGTCCAACCCATTTTGGCGCTGCCGTTCCGATTCCGCCATATTGATAAAACACATATTTTAATGTCCACATAACTGGATAAATCGAACACAATATGAACAATATCAAGTTTGGTAGAAGAAACGAATACGACTCCAAATTCCGTTTGAACACTTTTTTCTTGTACCCTTCACTCATTGTCGTTTTTCTCTGTTTCATAAAACTATCCTTTCTCTCATTACCACTAAGCCAAAGAATTTACTGAAATTTGGTTTAATAAAAGGAGGGTCAGAAATCCCCTCCTTTCCTTCATCCATTACGGATTCAGCGGATCATAATTCTCTATTAAAATCTCCGTTCCCGTCCCGTCTTCAACTCCTTGTTTATATGCTTTGTTGTATCTTTCTGTCAGCTCTGCCAGGGTACTTGTCATGTCTGCGCCGCCATAGTAGATGGATTCAAATGTCTTGTAGTAATCTTCTCCTTCTACAATAACCGCCTGAGGATTCTTCTCTTGTGGAGTCAATGGCAGTACATCATCAATATCCTGTATCTGGAGCCATTCTTTATCTGCAATTTCTTCATTTAGAGTTGCCTTTTCCACAATACTTGGAATAATGCTTACACCATACCCCCCTTCATGATATCCAATTAAAAAGTCTTCTGATGTAAAAATTTCTTTGTATACCTTAAATGCCAGTTCTGCATTATCGCTCTTTGCATTTACAAGATAAGCTGAAGTAAATGTAATATTTTGTTTTCCATTCTCTTTCCCATCAATAGTAGGAATTGGTGCTACATCCCATTTTTCAGAATCCATTGGGAACTGCTCTCTGTATACTCCAGGCTCGGAATGTGTCCAGGAAATATACATTCCAATTTTCCCGTTAGCAAACTGAGTTCTCAACGGATCAATGTCTAGAGATTCACATCCTGGGAATGCACATTCCTCTGAAAGTAATTCTGTCCAATATCCCAGCAATTCCTCATAACCACTGAAATCATATTCTCCTGTTTCAAAATTATATCCTTTCTTAATACCTGTCTGGCGCTCCATTTGCAAATCAAGGGAGCGTTCCAATGCAGATGATGCACTCTTCATATGCTGAGCATATCCATAAATCCCCTCGCCAGAGAGTTTTGCAGTAATTAGCTTTGCATCCTCTACCATTTCCTGCATTGTAGTCGGTGGATTTTCAATTCCGACTTTTTCAAAGATTTCCTTGTTATAAATTAAACGTCCAGTCGTACCACATGTTGGAATATAATACAATTTCCCATCGATTTCGTTAATTCCCGGATATACTTCATCTTTGAAATATTCCTTCATTTCATCATCCATATACTCATACATATCCAGCCACTGTCCCTGATTTACATACTGATTGTAAACCTGATCATTCAGTTTTAAGATATCCGGAAGTTCTCCACTTTGGACAGCCAGATCAACTGCTTGCTGAAAATTATCTGTATACAACTGATACTCAACCTTTACATTGTCTGTGTTTGTCTCATTATATGCATCAATTTTCTCTTGGATATAGTTTGCGTCATGTCGATCTTTCGACCAAATTGTTATTACTTTTTTTCCATCTTCTGCTGTGTCGGCTTCTTTTTCCTCGTCGCTTCCACCACAGCCTATAAGCATTGTCATCGTCATTACTCCAACCAAAAGTAGTGATAATAATTTCTTTCTTTTCATATCTTCCTCCTATATTCTCTCATTTGTTTTGCGCGCTTTTCTTTGATGCACTTATCATATCTGTTTTTTTACTCTTAGTAAATCCAAAAATCGTGGCATTCATGTTAAAAAAATGTGGTTGAAAATTTCTAATGTTCAAAAACCGAAAGTAATGTTGGAAAAATGTATAGAATACATTCTGTAGATTGAAAAAGAAGCAGAATCTGCTATAATTGGCTGTAAATTATATAAAATGAGGTATACATCATGAAATTATTCAATATCGACAGCCCGATGATGCAGGCGCTGTCCAAAATCGCGGATTTATTTATCCTGAATCTACTATTTATGGTCTGCTGTATTCCGATCATAACCATCGGAACATCACTGACCGCACTTTACACAGTCACACTAAAAACTGCACGGAACGAAGAAAGCTATGTATTCAGAAGTTTCTTCAAAGCATTCAAGGACAATTTTAAGATCAGCACACTCTCCTGGCTGATTCTTCTGATCGCAGGTACCATTTTATTCGTTGATTTCCGCTATGCAGTAGTTTTTCCGGAACCATACAACCAGATCATCCGCGTTGCTACAGTTTCTCTCTCGATCCTGTACCTGCTGTTGATTACATACCTGTTCCCATATATCGCAAGATTTGAGAACACATTAAAAGACTCCTTCAAAAATGCATTTCTCCTCAGCGTAACTCATTTGCCATACACCTTTCTATTTCTCGTGATCGGAGTGCTGGCAATCGTCCTGACATTCCTGCTTGATTTTCAGGTCATCGGATTCCTGTGGATCGTCATCGGATTCTCCGGACTGGCATACATAAACTCTATGCTGTTCCGCCGGATATTTGCAAAATTTGAGTAAGTTCTTTTTATGTATTAGCAGTTGTATAAACTATCACTAGCTATATCCGCGGATTCGAGGGCAGTAGAAAAACACAACAGGAATACATTTGAAATCTCGAAGGAACGCAACGTATGTGTATCGACTTGGATATATAAGTACTCGGAAGAAACCCATTCACTAAAGCGAATATATCTGCTGACTACGATATCAGTAATCGTAGTCACCAATCATCCGCTGCGTTCTCATGAGATTTTCCAATGTGTTCCTGTTGTGAGTTTGCCATCTTGGATGACGCAGTGAGGTCGGTGGTGTAGGTTTATTTCAGAGCGTTGGGAATGGCAATCATGGTTGTTAGGGGACGGGCTGCAAAAAGCAGGTCAAAATTCTGTTTACCAAAACAGAATTTTGTTCGCTGCGTGAGTTCAAAGTCATCAAGACTTTGGACGAACTCAGCGATGTGCCTGATTTTTGTAGTCCGTGCCCGTTACCAAAAATTTAATAGTGCCTGACACCAATGTGGTTTAACGTACCTTGACAGTTCAAAATGACTCAATCGGATTTCAAGGGGATAGTCTA
>DAVZKO010000054.1:0-18562 GCA_052272205.1 Schaedlerella sp.
GTAGCAAGAGTCGGTGCTATTTTAAGAAGAACGAATGGCGTAGATATGGCGATGTGTTAGACGCAGGCGGAATCAAGATCGATAAGGCAGCGCACAATGTTATGATTGATGACAAACCGATTGATCTGAGTTATAAAGAGTTTGAACTTCTGACCTATTTTGTGGAGAATCAGGGGATTGCTTTATCGAGAGAAAAGATCTTGAATAATGTATGGAATTACGATTACTTTGGAGATGCACGTACGATTGATACCCATGTGAAAAAGCTCCGAAGCAAATTGGGAGACAAAGGAGAATACATTAAGACCATCTGGGGCATGGGTTATAAATTCGAGGTAGAAGAATGAAATACTCAATCAAACGTCAGATGTTGGGATTGTTTATCGGTGCTGTAGTACTGGTTATCGCGATGATGTCGATTATCAATTCCAGCTTTATGGAGCGTTTCTTTATACAAAATAAAAAAACTGAGATGACAGAGCTTTATGAGACGCTTGATAAGACTGCGGAGAATGGTGATATTGAGTCCGATGAGATACAGGAAGAGCTTCAGCGGCAGTGTGAGCGCAAGAATTGTTCTGTACTTGTGATTAATTCCGGCTCTGACATTACATTTAACACAGAACAAGAGAAAAAAGGAAGATTGTTTACTCGCCTGATTGGATATATCGTAGGCAAAGATACCGGACAGGTATTGGAAGAACATGATTCGTATCACATTTACAAAGTGAAGGACCAGGGACGTGGAGAAGAATATATGGATATGGTCGGACAATTGGCGGATGAATCCATCTTCATTATTCGAAGTCCTTACGGAAGTATTCGTGATACAGTAAGTTCGACGAATAAATTCTTGATCTATGGCGGTGGATTTACGATATTGTGTGGGTTAGTCTTTTTGTGGTTCTTCTCTAAGAAGATTACAAAGCCGATTCTGGAGCTCGTAGAATTGTCAGAAAGGATGGCAAATCTGGATTTTGAGGCGAAGTATACGAGTGGCGGTGAAAATGAGATTGGAATTCTGGGAGGTAACTTTAACCTGATGTCTCAGCGACTCGAAGAGACCATTACAGAATTGAAACGTGCCAACAATCAATTACAGCAGGATATTGAGCAGAAAGAAAAGATGGAGAATATGAGAAATGAATTCCTTGGAAATGTTTCTCATGAGCTGAAAACACCACTGGCATTGATTCAGGGCTACGCCGAAGGATTGAAAGACGGAATCACAGATGACCCGGAGAGTATGGAATTTTATTGTGATGTTATTATAGATGAAGCCAATAAGATGAATCAGATGGTGAAAAATCTGCTGACATTGAATCAACTGGAGTTTGGAGAGGATGATCTGGAAATTACCCGCTTTAATTTGGTGGGCCTGATCCGGGGGGTGTTGGCGAGCTGTGAAATTCTGATCCAACAGGCCGGGGCGGAAGTAGATTGTGTGACAGAAGAGGAAGTTTATGTGTGGGCAGATGAATTTAAAACAGAGCAGGTATTTAGAAATTACTTGACAAATGCTATCCATCACGTAGACAATGAGAAGAGAATTGAAATCCGTATCATACCGCAGGGGGATACGGTCCGTGTGACTGTATTTAACAGCGGAAAACCAATTCCGGAAGAGGATGTTGCCAGATTGTGGGACAAATTCTACAAAGTAGATAAAGCACACACAAGAGAATATGGTGGAAATGGAATCGGATTGTCAATCGTAAAGGCAATTATGGAGTCTTTCCATCAGCAATATGGTGTGAAGAATTATGATAACGGAGTTGAATTCTGGTTTGAATTGGATTCAAAGACATCGAAAAGCAAGAATGAGGTACAAGGAGAAGAGACATGATAGCGATTATTGATTATGATGCAGGAAATATCAAAAGCGTAGAGAAGGCATTATTGTATCTGGGACAGGAAGTGAAGATTACCAGTGATGCAGAGGAAATCTTAAGTGCAGACAAAGTCATCCTTCCGGGAGTCGGGGCATTTGGCGATGCCATGGCGAAGTTAAAAGAGCGACACTTGGATGATGTGATTCGCAAAGTTGCAGAAAAAGGGACACCGTTTTTAGGAATCTGTCTCGGATTGCAGTTGTTGTTTGAGCGAAGTGATGAAGCACCGGGTGTGGAAGGTCTTGGTATTTTGGAAGGAGAGATTTGCAGGATTCCGGCAGCTGAAGGATTGAAGATTCCGCATATGGGATGGAACTCACTGCATCTTGAAAATAATGGCCGTCTGTTCAAGGATATTGACGAGCAGGCATATGTCTACTTTGTACATTCTTATTATTTGAAAGCAAAAGAGGAACAGATTGTTAAGGCTTCTACAGAGTACGGTGTGCATATCCATGCATCTGTGGAAAAGGGAAATGTATTTGCCTGCCAGTTCCATCCGGAAAAGAGCAGTGAGGTTGGATTACAGATACTGAAGAATTTCGTGGAATTGGAGGAAAGATAGATGTTTACAAAAAGAATTATTCCTTGTCTGGATGTACATGCAGGTCGTGTTGTAAAAGGTGTGAACTTTGTAGATTTAAAAGATGCGGGAGATCCGGTGGAGATTGCGAAAGCTTATGATAAAGCGGGAGCAGATGAACTGGTATTTCTTGATATCACAGCGTCTTCTGATGGACGAGAGACAGTGGTGGATATGGTGCGTAAAGTTGCAGAATGTGTATTCATTCCGTTTACAGTCGGCGGAGGAATCCGTACGGTAGATGATTTTAAGGCATTGCTTCGCGAAGGCGCAGATAAGATTTCAATCAATTCTTCTGCAATTAATAATCCGCAGCTGATTGCCGATGCAGCGGAAAAATTCGGAAGTCAGTGTGTTGTGGTTGCCATTGATGCAAAGAGAAGAGAAGACGGAAGCGGCTGGAATATTTATAAAAACGGCGGAAGAGTCGATGTCGGAATAGATGCCATAGAGTGGGCGAAGAAAGTAGAACGTCTCGGAGCAGGTGAAATTCTGCTTACCAGTATGGATTGTGACGGAACGAAAGCGGGATATGATCTGGAACTTACAAGAGCAATTGCAGACAGCGTATCCATTCCGGTGATTGCATCCGGTGGAGCAGGAACATTGGAACACTTTAAGGATGCATTGACAGAAGGCGGAGCAGATGCGGCATTGGCAGCATCGTTGTTCCATTATAAAGAACTTGAGATAAAGGAAGTAAAGAACTATTTACATCAGGAAGGTGTATCGGTTCGTTTATAGAAAAGGGGAGAATACATGTCTGGAATTAATGGAGACTGGTATGAAGCTCTTAAGGGAGAGTTTAAAAAGCCTTATTATAAGAAATTATTTGACACAGTGAACGAGGAATATCGTACTAGAAAGATATTTCCGCCTGCACAGGACATCTTTAATGCGTTTCATTTGACCCCATTGAAGGATGTCAAGGTCGTGATTTTGGGGCAGGATCCGTATCATAACGATGGTCAGGCTCATGGATTGAGTTTCTCGGTGCAGAAAGGAGTAGACATTCCCCCATCTCTGGTGAATATCTATCAAGAGCTGCATGATGATCTGGGATGTACGATTCCGAATCATGGATGTCTGCAAAAATGGGCCGAGCAGGGCGTACTGATGTTGAACACGGTTTTGACAGTGCGTGCACATCAGGCCAATTCTCATCGTGGAATCGGTTGGGAAGAATTTACAGATGCAGCGATCCTGGCATTGAACAGCCAGGACAGACCGATTGTATTTATTTTGTGGGGAGCACCGGCGCAGAGAAAAGAGAAGATGCTGACCAATCCAAAACATCTGATTTTGAAAGCTCCGCATCCAAGTCCGTTGGCGGCATATCGTGGATTCTTTGGAAGCAAGCCGTTCAGCCAGACGAATGAATTTTTGAAAGCAAATGGAATTGAGCCGATTGACTGGCAGATTGATTAGAAGTGAATAGATGCAAAAAGAAGGAACTATGCTATTTGGGTAGCGTAGTTCCTTTTTTAGACACAAAAATGTCAAGAATGTGTACTTGCACGACAGAATATACGCGCAAGTACACCCGATATTCTATTATTTTATATTAGCATCCAAAACAGTTGCGGATGAAAGCTAACACGTCGTTACAATTGAAAGTAAAACACATAATAAGTATTCCTCCTTTGTTCATATTTGATTGCTGACTACATAGTTTTTATGAACAGCAATCAGTGTTGTTGCTAAGCATGTGACAAAACTCATATTTGCCTCCCGGGATAATAGAATTGTAACAATCATGTAACAAAATTGCAACAGGATAAAACTGGGAAAAATCTGGCCGATATTTATGGCAAAAATATAGAATCAAAAATCAGGAGAAATAGGATATCAGTTATAAATTTAAGAAAGAATTAAATAAATAATAACCAAAAAATATGTAGGATAAGGTATGATAGATATATGCGTGGAAGGGAGGGCATGAAGTGAAGAAGGTTATCGAAGTGAAGAATTTATATAAGTTGTATCGAGTCGGAGATTCAGTTGTTCGTGCGTTGAATGGTGTGGATTTTGAAATTTACGAAGGTGAATTCTGTGCAATTGTCGGAACATCCGGTTCGGGAAAATCCACTTTGCTGAATATGCTGGCAGGCTTGGAAAAACCGACAAAGGGAGAAGTGATCATTGCCGGAGAACATATGGAGAAATTAAGTGAAGATGGTCTCGTCAGTTTCAGGCGTGACCATGTGGGATTCATTTTCCAGTCTTTTCATCTGATCGGTACAATGAATGCAGTGGAAAATGTAGCACTTCCGCTGAGCTTTCGAGGAGTTCCAAAGAGTGAACGATTAAAAAAAGCGGATAAGATGTTGGATCTGGTCAATCTAAAAAAACAAAAGAAACATATGCCAAACCAGATGTCCGGCGGACAACAGCAGCGAGTCGGTGTGGCAAGAGCCTTGGTTGTGGATCCGGAAATCATATTTGCGGATGAGCCGACCGGAAATCTGGACTCCCATACGTCAGAGGAAGTTATGGCATTGATGCAGAATGTAGTCCGCAAACAGAAGAAAACATTGGTGATGGTAACACATGATAATCATCTGGCAACTTATGCGGATCGAGTCTTTCACATTATCGATGGGAAGATTGTGAAAATTGAGGATAATCGGAATAAAATGAGGGAGGATAAGAAATTATGAGACATTGGAAACAAGTAACAGGAATCATTGCAGGTCTGGCGATGATGACGACCATGGCACCGGTAAGTTTGGCACAGGATAACGGAAATAATTCCAATACAAGTGCAACGGAGAATGTAGGAAATGTAGAAAATAAAGGGAGTGAGAGTACGTCCACGACTACAAGAAATTCTGGAGAGACACCGATCCCAAAGATTCGTCTGTCTGTTGGCAAGGGTCAGTCAACCCCGAATTATAATGCAGAACAGAAGGTAGAACTCAAAGTGAAAATTACAAATGAAGGAAGTTCTGATGCGAATAATGTCAGAATTTCACCGGTAATTGACAGTGCTTCCGATTTCCCATTTCAGATTGAAAATATGAATGAGGAAAAGACGATTGCACAGATCAAGGCAGGTGAGTCGGCGGAGGCTGCATGGAATCTGACTGTCAGAGCGGATGTAGAGACAAAATCCTACAAAACTTCATTTGATATTTCTTATGATGATGGAACGAACGTTTATCAGGCGAGTAAGTACATATATGTAAATACAACGGCAAAGAAAAGCAGTGAACCGGCTAAGACAGATCCAACTCCAACACCGGAACCGTCACAAGGGGCAGCAGGAACGGATGGAGCTACAGCTTCTTATGATGTGGGTGGAGTGACCAACAGTGATCCGGTCGTGACAAGCGGAAGTGCGGACAAGACACAGAGCGTACCAAGAGTGATTGTGACAGGATTTTCAACTAATCCGGCAAATGTCAATGCGGGAAGCGATTTTAAATTGACGGTTCATGTGAAAAATACATCCAATTCGACAGCCGTATCGAATCTGTTGTTTGACATGCAGGCTCCATCCGCAGGAACAGATGCGGCAGCAGAGGCACCGGCATTTCTTCCGTCATCCGGTTCCAGTTCTATTTATCTGGATTCCATTCCGGCTGGAGCAACCAGAGACATCTCGATTGATTTGAATGCGAGAGCAGATTTGGTACAAAAGCCTTACAGCATTGCGATGTCGATGAAATACGAAGACGGAAATGCAACGCAGTATGAAGCATCTTCGAGCCTTGCGATTCCGGTGAAACAGGCAGCAAGATTTGAATTCAGTGATATTGAATTATCACCGGACAGTATTCAGGTTGGAGAAGAGTCGAACCTGACTTGCAGCATTTACAATACAGGTCGAATTAAATTATATAATGTAAAAGTAAAATTTTCAGGAGATGGAATTACCGGGAAAGATGTGTTTGTAGGAAATGTAGATTCCGGTGCAACAGGAACAATTGATGGAATGCTGACAGGAGAATCAGAAATGCCGGCAGGAAGCAAATGTAAAATGACAGTGACATATGAAGATGAATCTGGGAAATCATTTTCAACAGAAAAAGATTTTGAAATAGAAGTAACTCCGATGGCTGAGACAGATGACGCCACAATGGTTGGACCTGTGGAGGAACAACAGAAGAGTGTGCCTGTGATACCAATCGTGATTGCAGCAATTGTTCTGGCAGCAGTAGTGATCACATTGGTTGTGATTCGTAGAAAGAAGAAAAAACAACTGGCTCAGGAAGAGGAGGATTTGGCAGATGAGGTGGATAGACTTACTGAGGATGAGTAGTAGTAATCTCAGACGAAGAAAATTGCGAAGTATCCTTACGATTCTCGGTGTTGTAATCGGAACGGCCTCCATTGTTGTTATGATTTCTCTCGGACTTGGCATGCAGCAGTCGTTGTATCGCGAAATCGAGCAGTCAGGCGGGATGACCGCAGTGACGGTGACCGGAAAAGAAGTTGGCGGGCAGGTGTACTATACTTACGATGACAGTTCCGGTGATGAAGCGACCAAATATGTGACCGATGAAACGATTGACAAGTTATCAAAGTTAGATCATGTCAAAACCGTTTCACCGGTGCTTACGATGAGTTCCATTGTGATGACCGGAAAATATTATGACAATATTCAGTTGACGGGTATGACCCAGGAAGCATTAAAGCAGCAAAATATGAATCTGGTGGAAGGCAGTACATTGCCAAGAGAAAACAGTGCAGAGCTGGATCTGGTGTTCGGAAATCTGGTCAAAAGAGATTTCCTGGAAAAAGGAACAGACAAAGGGTATTGGGAAACTGGAGTGATTCCGGATATTGATATTATGAGTGCACAGATGTTTCTTGTATTGGACTCCGATTCTTACTATAATTCTCAGCAGAACAGTGTTACACCAGCGACAGAGAGTTCGTCCGGTGCGGATGCAGGTACAACACAGACATCGACAAAAGCACCGAAGAAATATGTGACGCATGCCAGCGGTCTGGTAGCGGGAGACGAGAATACATACAATAGTAATTCTTATAACGTTTATTGTGACCTGACAACATTGAAAAATATGCTGAAGAAAGAGTATGCGGGACGGGCAATACCGGGGCAGCCGACAACAAAAAGCGGCAAACCGTATAAGTTCTTTGCTTACAGCAATGCATCGGTCCAGGTAGATGATATTGATAATGTGGATGCGGTGGCAGCAGAAATTCAGGAATTGGGGTATAAGGTAAGCACCAATGCGGAGTATGTAAAAAGTATGCAGAAACAGTTTGCGATGATCCAGGCAGTGCTTGGAGGCATTGGAGCAGTCTCTTTGTTTGTAGCGGCAATCGGAATCATGAATACGATGATGATGTCCATCTATGAGAGGACAAAGGAGATTGGTGTGATCAAGGTACTGGGCTGCAGTTTGAAAAATATTAAGCAGATGTTTTTACTTGAGGCAGCGTTTATCGGATTTATCGGTGGTCTGGTCGGTAACCTGTTAAGTTTTTTGATGTCATTTATCATCAATACATTAACCGGAAATGGAAGTGCGATGGGATTGGATGGAAATATCTCCTATATACCGCCGTGGCTGGTACTTGCATCGATGGCATTTGCAGTATTGGTTGGAATGGCAGCAGGATATTTCCCGGCACTGCGAGCAATGAAATTAAGTCCGCTTGCGGCAATTAGAAATGAATAAAACATTCGTAAGTACGTGGTAATCGTGAGTTGGATTGCCACGTACTATTTCATTTGCGGGAAAACAAGCAAATACGTTGACGGAACGCGCAAATAGGCTTAAAATTTTAAGAAGTAAAATGAAAAAACATAAAAATAAGAAATATAAAGGACGAACGACGTATGAATATACTGTTGATAGGCGGCGCAGGAAGTCTGACCAATCAGATGATTCTGAAATTGAGAAAAGAAGGACATCGTGTTTTTGTGCTGACCGGCGACCGTTCGATATACTTCCAATCTGATGAATATTCTGGTTGCACATACAAAGATAAAGAAGGATAAATTCATTTTATTGTCTTCGGATGAGGTGTATCAGGGAAATTACGAGGACGAAATCACCGAAGACGTTAAGACATCCGGTACGAAAATTCGTGCCAAGACGTTGATCCAGGCAGAAGAAATCTGTGAGAATTTCCGAAATAACTGGGGAATGGATATTCTTGTCCTGCGCCTGGATCACCTGTATCATATTCCGAAAGATTTGGATGAGGTGGATAATATATGCGCACGGATGTGTCTGGAAAGTATGAGAGACGGAAGTATTAAGGCAGATATGAGTCACGAGTTCTCCATGCTTTTGGAAAAAGATGCCGTAGAATTTATCTATCAGACGATCAAAGTAAAACAGCATAAGCAGAATGTTTATCATCTGACATCAGACGAAGTGATCAGTGAAGTAGCTTTAGCAGGCATGATTCAAAAGACGATGGACAATGGTGCCAGTGTCGTGACCACTTCCGGAAATGGTGGACATTGTGTATTGTCCGGACGGAATTTTGAAGAAGAGTATGGAATTGATGCATTTGCAAAAACAGAAGATATTGTAAAAAAGATGGCTTCTTATATGAAAAAGCATGAAGATGTTTTTGTTTATGAGCGCGATCTACAGCTTCCGTGGTGGAAACAGATGCTTAATAAGTGGATGTGGCTGATAAGGGCAGTAATCCCGTTTATCGAGAATTTGATTTGCTTTATTCCGTTCTTTATGATGAATAACCGAACAGTTGGAAGTGAGTATCTGGCAAATTTGGATCCATATCTACTGTATGTGTTGCTTTTTGCAATCATATATGGTCAACAACAGGCAACCTTTTCTGCGATCTGTGCGGTGGCCGGATATTTGTTCAGACAGATGTATAACCGAACCGGTTTTGAAGTAATTCTGGATTACAATACCTATGTATGGATCGCACAGTTATTTATACTGGGACTGGTTGTCGGTTATATGAGGGATCAGATTCGAATGATTCGAAATGAAAGTAAGGAATTGGAAGAACATTTGTCAAGGCAGATCGTGGATATCAAAGATATCAATGGAAGCAATGTCCGAGTGAAAGAAGTGCTGGAACAGCAGTTGATCGATCACAAAGACAGCATCGGAAAAATATACAGTATCACTTCCAAACTGGACCAGCAGGTGCCGGATGAGGTATTGTTTGATGCGGTTGAGATGATGGAAGAGTTGATGCATACGGAAGATGTAGCAATTTACAATATCGTCAATGCCGATTATGCAAGAATGTTTTCGGCGAGTTCAAAGAAGGCGCGAAGTCTGGGCAACTCCATCCGTTATAAAGAGATGACGGAAGTTTACGAAGAATTGAAAAACCAGAAAGTATATATCAATAAAGGGATGGATGAGAATTATCCGCTCATGGCACAGGCAATTTATGAAGGCGGAGAGATGCAGATGATATTGATGCTTTGGGGATTGAGCTGGAAAAAAATGACTTTGGGACAGGCGAATTTTCTGACCGTTGTAAGTTATTTGATTCAGAATGCGGTGTTAAGAGCAAGAAGATATATGACTGCGTTGGATGAAATCCGTTATATGGGAGAAAGTGAAATTCTGGCGTAATTAGCATTTGTGGTAATCTGAGCCTCGATGATGTTATCCAGAGTTGGAAACTGTAAAAGATATCCTTCTTCCCAACAAGAGACGATCAATTCTTTGTTGCGAAGAAGAATTGTACCATTCTGATGATTCTGTGGTTCGCCCAAAATAATTTCGATATCCATATCAGAACACACTGTCTGCAGAAGCTCTTCTCTTAGAATACCAAGCTGCAATAATTGTTCGACAAACTGGGAGACATCTTCCCGGAGCTGCATTTCAATATCAGCTTCCGGTGTGTAATGTGCAATCAACAAATCTTGCAGGGCATGTATATCCTGAGGCTGTTCCAACACATTCCAGATAAATGCTCCGGTATCATTCAATTGAATTCCCTTCCGCAAATCGGCAATTTTCTGTCCATATGGAAGGAGGTAAGTCTTGTCATCAATATATTTTAAAATATAACCTTCTTGTCGTTTTAACATCTACACGTTCACTCCTAAAACTTCTTCCCGTCTATTCTTCAATAATCTGTATCTCCAAATAATCAAAATCAATTGAATCTACAAAGTTATCCTGATAAAATCGAGCTTTATCATGCCTTTTAAAATCAGCAATCGTAGAGTCCAGCCAAATCGGTTTACTTAAATCAAATTCATAGCAAATCTCATCCAATGCATGAAAAATCTTATGAGTCCGGGTATCATCTGTATCATCACAGATGACTGTGTCACGGAGCATATGGTTGTCTTTGAATTCTTTTCCCCATAAACGAAACATAATAAAGGTGACCTCCTTGTTATAATTAAAAATATTCTGCAAATTATAATTTTATCTATACTTATTAAAATTTGAAAAGTAGTTCAAGTATATCATTGAAAAAGCAAAATGTCGATGATAGAATATGATGATAACAAAAATAAAATGTTGTTGTTTGCAAGGAAAAGAATGGAAGGCAGCGTTTTATATGATGCAGTTAGAAAACAAGATTTGGAAGGAAATTGCGAAATGAAAAAAGGATTGGACCGTATTTTTATTGACGGATTGAGTGGTATGGCACAGGGCCTGTTTGCAACATTGATTATCGGAACGATTATCCAGCAGCTCGGTGCACTTGTTGCGGGTAACACGGGCGCATGGATTGTGCTGATCGGAAAAGTGGCGGCAGCAATGACCGGTGCAGGGATCGGAGTCGGTGTTGCGAGAAAATTTGATGCAAGTCAGCTTGTCGTGGTGTCGGCTGCTACAGCAGGTATGGTAGGCGCATTTGCGGGCAAGATTTTGTCGGGGGAGATTTTGCAGAACGGAACCATTGTATTGTCCGGACCGGGAGAGCCGCTGGGCGCATTTGTGGCAGCATATCTGGCTATCGAAGTAGGGCTTCTGATCGCGGGAAAAACAAAATTAGATATTCTGATCACGCCATTGATTACGATTGGTGTAGGCTCTGCAGTCGGACTCTTTGTAGGACCGCCGATTTCAAGATTTATGACTTGGATCGGATCTTTGATCAATTGGGGAACAGAGCAACAGCCATTTGTTATGGGAATTGTAGTGTCCGTATTGATGGGAATGGTTTTGACACTTCCGATCAGTTCTGCTGCGATCGGAATTGTGTTGAATCTGTCCGGATTGGCAGCAGGTGCAGCAACGATAGGATGTTGTTGTAATATGATTGGGTTTGCAGTGGCAAGTTTCCGTGAAAATGGATTGGGTGGATTATTTTCACAGGGAATCGGAACATCGATGTTACAGGTTCCGAATATCGTGAGAAGGCCGATGATCTGGCTCCCTGCGATTCTATCCAGTGCGATTCTGGGACCGGTGGGAACGATGGTTTTCCACATGACCAATAATGCGACGGGATCCGGTATGGGAACAGCAGGTCTGGTCGGTCAGATTATGACCTGGCAGGTTATGACACAGACGGAAGATCCGATGATGGTAATGATAAAAATGGTAATGATCCAGATTGTATTACCGGCACTTTTAGCGCTTCTGATTTCTGAATATATGAGAAAGAAAAAGTGGATTCGTTCCGGTGATATGAAACTGGATTTGTAAGTAGGGCTATGCTATACTGAAAAGTAAGGACGTTATTGTTTGTGTGAAGACATGAACAGTAATCAGAAAAGGGGATTAAAAAATAATTTATTGGAGGAACAATAACAGATGCAGGACACAATCAAAAATTATGAAGATGTGGATAGCTGGAAGACGGTCATATTCCTTTACAATGCAGCTTTAAAAGAAGTTGGGACCAAATTGGAGATTCTCAACGATGAATTTCAGCACGTACACAAATATAATCCGATTGAACATATAAAGACAAGGGTGAAAACACCGGAGAGTATCGTTAAAAAATTAAAGCGATATGGATATGAGACATCCATCGAGAATATGGTGAAGTACATTAATGATATCGCAGGCGTGAGATTGATCTGTTCCTTTACTTCCGACATCTATCGATTGGCAGAGATGATAGGAAACCAAAGTGACTTGAAGGTGCTGACGATCAAAGATTATATTAAGAAACCAAAAGAAAGTGGATATAAAAGTTATCATATGCTGGTATCCGTACCAATCTTTCTCTCAGACAGTGTGGTAGATACCAAAGTTGAGATTCAGATTCGAACGATCGCGATGGATTTCTGGGCAAGTCTGGAGCATAAGATCTATTATAAGTTCGAAGGTATGGCACCGGAATATATCAGCCGTGAGCTTAGGGAATGTGCACAGATGGTTTCGGAACTCGATGATAAGATGTTATCGCTAAATGAGGCAATTCAAGAATGTCTCGAACAGCAGGAAGGTGTGAAGGAGACAGAGAGCGTTGCCAGTGTGGCAAAACATTTACTTGGAAATGAATAACAGACGAGGATAAAAAGCCGAGGGAAAAGCATGACAAAAGATGTAAAAAAGAAGTTGATCATAATTGGAGCCGGAGTGGCACTTTATCTGAATGCAATATTTTCAGTAGAAAAGTGGCAGGTGAACAGTAAAATCGGACTGGCATTATATATTTGGGCGTATATTGTGCTTGCATTTGATATTGTGCAGATGATTTTTTATCATATACGTCATAAAAAACTGTTTGATGAAAATGTATTGATGCTGATTGCTACCGTGGGAGCAATGTTTGTAGGACGTTATAAAGAAGCGGTTGCGGCGGTATTGTTTTATCAGGTAGGGAATCTGGTGGAAGCAATCTCTCTGCAGCGAACCAAAAAGTCGATCGCCAAATTTATGGATATTCGTCCATCCCATGCGAATTTGAAAGTGGCAGGCGGAGAAAGAAAAGTTGAACCGTCTGAACTGACACCGGGTAACGTGATTGTAATCAAGCCGGGGGAACGCATTCCGGTGGACGCAACCGTGACGCAGGGAGTCAGCTTGATCGATACCAAAGCACTGACCGGAGAGGCAGAGCCGCGAGAAGTTAAGATAGGAACGAAGCTTTTCAGCGGAAGCATTAACCTAAGCGGTATGTTGGAGGCGAGAGTTTCAAAAGTATATGCGGAATCTACTGCAGCTAAAATTATGGCACTGGTAGAAGAAGCGAATAACAAGAAAGCAGAGTCTGAGAACTTTGCGGATAAGTTTACACGCTTTTATACACCACTGGTTACATTGATCGGTATTCTGGTCATGATTTTACCGCCGATGATGTTTGCAGGACAAGATTCTCATACGTGGATTTATCGTGGATTGATCTTCCTGGTAGCAGCGTGCCCTTGCGGATTGCTGGTATCTGTTCCGTTGGCATTTCTGGGTGGAATCGGTGCGGCTTCCAGACAGGGCGTTCTGATTAAAGGAAGCAATTTTTTGGAGGCACTTTCAGAAGCAGAAACGTTCGTGTTTGATAAGACCGGAACACTGACAGAAGGTGTATTTACAGTAAAAGAGATATGTCCAAGAGGCATGGATGAATTGGAATTGTTGGAGCTGGCTGCATATGGAGAGGCGTATTCCAACCATCCGATAGCACAGTCCCTGCGAGAAGCATATGGAAAAGAAATCGATACTTCCAGAGTTTCTCATACAAGAGAATATTCTGGTTTTGGAGTCGAGTCTATTGTGGATGGAAAAGTTGTATTCGCGGGAAATGCACAGTATATGAATAAGCAGGGCTTCTATTATCAGCCGGTATCGGATATCGGAACGGCAGTACATGTTGCCGTAGACGGAGAATATGCAGGATATATTTTGATTTCGGATATTATCCGTAGAGGTGTAAGAAAGATGGTGAGTTGGCTTGACCGCCATCAGATTGAATCGGTAATGCTTACCGGGGATAACGACAGAGTGGCAGAGGATGTGGCGAAGAAACTTGGAATTGAATCGGTATTTGCCAATTTGATGCCGGAAGATAAAGTGGAGCAGTTAGAGGACTTTATGGAAAGCCGTCTGGAAGATGAGAAGCTTGCTTTTGTCGGAGACGGAATCAACGATGCACCGGTTCTGGCACGTGCAGATATCGGAATCGCTATGGGAGGACTCGGCGCAGATGCCGCGTTGGAGGCTGCGGATATCATTTTGATGGAAGATGAACCGCTTAAGATTGTCAATGCAATTCGAATTTCGAGAGGAACGCTGCGAGCAGTGAAACAGAATATGGTGTTTGCAATCGGAATGAAAGTGTATCTGCTGGTATTGGCATTGTTTGGATATGTATCGATGCAGAATGCGATTATCGCAGATGTTGTCGTTATGTTGTTAAATATTTTGAATTCATTCTGGATATTAAAATATCCGGAATAAGGAATAAGAAAGCAGTGCATTTGAGGGAGTTTGTGAACACACAAAGAATGGATTGTTTTCAAGATGAAAAAACGGAGATTGGAAAATGAAGAAACAAATGCAAATGATTCGAAACTGCGGATTGGTTCTTGTAACTGCATCATGCCTTTTGACAGGATGCTCGAATGCAGGTAAAGCAGGAATAAAAGCAATGGAAAATGAAGATTATAAAGAGGCAGTAACACAGTTTACACAGGCTGCTACGACAGCGGAAGCAAAAGGGAAAAAAGAAGCTGCTGCAGAAGCATATCGTGGCCTTGGTATGGCTTATTATGAATTGCAGGAATACGATAATGTGTTGGAAAGCATGCAGAAAGCATTGGATAACGGTGCACAGAGAACAGCAGAACTTTACAATATTATGGGAATCTCTGCAATGCAGCAGGAAGATTATGAATCTGCGCTGTCATATTTTCAAGAGGGCGTATCCTATGCGGAGTCTACCAATGCAGTGAATGCATCGAAGGCGAAAAAAGATGTGGATTATTCCAAATTGATTCAGGAGATGCGATATAACCAGATCGTATGCTATGAAAAAGAGCAGGACTGGGAGAATGCCAAAACAGCGGCAAACGACTATATCGCAGATTATCCGGATGATGCGGATGCAGAAAAAGAAGTAGAATTTTTGGAGACAAGATAATTTATGGCAATGTATGAGTTGAAAGAAGCAGAAGAACGAGTCATTCTGGTTGGAGTTCAGTTAAATGAAAATGAACCTGCCGAGGAATCGCTGGACGAGCTGGGAGAGCTGGCAAAGACTGCGGGAGCCGTTGTAGTAGGAAGGTTGATTCAGAGCAGAGAGTATATACATCCGGCAACCTATGTTGGAAAAGGAAAAATATTAGAATTAAAAGAACTGTTGTGGGAGACAGATGCAACCGGTATTATCTGTGATGATGAGCTGACATCTGTACAGCTCAAACATCTCGAAGAAGAGCTGGGATGTAAGATTATAGACAGAACGTTACTGATTCTTGATATTTTTGCCGCAAGAGCCGTGTCAAGTGAAGGTAAGATACAGGTAGAACTGGCACAGTTAAAGTATCGAGCATCCAGACTGACCGGATTGGGAAGTTCCTTATCCAGACTGGGAGGCGGAATCGGCACAAGAGGACCGGGAGAGAAAAAACTTGAGATGGATCGTCGATTGATTCGTGAAAGAATCAGCAGATTAAAAAAAGAGCTTCGTGAAGTAGAGCAGCACCGGGAGTTGATCCGTACACAGCGCAAAGATTCTAATCTGAAAGTTGCAGCGTTGGTTGGATACACATCGGCAGGAAAGAGCAGTTTGGAAAATGCTTTGACCGGGGCCGGTATTTTAGAAGACGCAATGTTGTTCTCAACTTTAGATACAACGACCCGCGCATTGGAATTAGACGGTAAACAGCAGGTACTTCTTACAGATACGGTTGGATTTATCCGGAAATTGCCACATCATTTGATTGAGGCATTTAAAAGTACTTTGGAAGAGGCAAAGTATGCAGATATTATTATTCATGTGGTAGATGCATCAAATCCACAGATGGATACGCAGATGTATGTGGTATATGATACGTTACGTCAGTTGGGCGTGGAAGGAAAACCGGTTATTACGTTATTTAATAAGCAGGATAAGCTTGATGGATCAATGAATTATCGGGATATTCATGCGGATTATACCTTTGCAGTATCTGCAAAGACCGGACAGGGGCTCGATGAGTTGAAAGGGGCACTTTTGGATATCATCCGTCAAGACCAGATTTATATTGAAAGACTTTATGATTTCTCAGAAGCAGGGAAGATACAGTTGATTCGAAAACATGGACAGCTTTTGGAAGAAGAGTATGTTGCAGAGGGAATCGCGGTGAAGGCATATGTGTCAAAAGAGATATATGGAAAGATATGATATAGTTCTATAAATTATTGAATTGAAAAGATGATGTGAAAATAAAGAAGGATGACAACATTTATGAGTGGTTAAAAGCTCGGTAATGCGGTCATCCTTTTTATTTAATATATTCGATGCGTTGATATAAGATGGTTAACTGCTTACAGTTTAACATAACATTATACCAAAGATGCATGCTGAAAACGCATTTATTCCAGATATGGTTTACCGGGACTCTTTGGATAACTTCCCATAGAGACAAGCAACTGTAATCCGATGTCTCTTGCTGTCAGTACAGCGTTTTTGACAGCACTTGCATCTCCTGTTACAGCAACGATGACTTCATTGGAATGGCTTGTTCCCTTATCCGGTGTCATATATTTTACGATTTCTACTGAAGCAGATTTTACAGCCAGATCAGCCATGACCATACCGATAGCGGCGGGGGAACCACAGAAGAACCCAAATGGCTTTCCGACCGGTGCATCAAATGCCATGTGTAATGCCTGGTCTGCATTGGCAGAAAATGTAAATTCCAAGTGACCGGCATCGCTGATATAAAGTTCACCGGCATATTTCTCTGTATATTCCAACGCGATTTCTACTGCACGACGAACATCGGAGACATTGTCTCCGCCGATAATGATATAGTTACCATGCCCGCCCCAGCCTTTGGTATCACGAGGAAGTTCAATTGATACGACTTCGGTGTTGGTGGACTTTACAGCTTCGTCCACCGCATTGATCTGTCCGGCAGCTCCGGTACGGGAGCTGAGAAGACCGAGACTTCGGTAAGACTTTTTTAAATTCATCTGCTTTAAGAGTCCCGGATCTATGCCCGGAATAACTAAGCCGATGGTATCCAATACGGTAGTTCCGACAAATTCTGTCATAGAACAATTCATGGAAATCTTTTCTATTTCATGTACGTTTATCATAATTATCTCCAATCATAAGTAAAATTAAATTGAGTAAGTTGCTTGAGAAGGGTTAAATAAAGCCACCATCCAGACCGATAATTTGTCCGGTCAGATAGTTGTGACTCTCGGCCAGATCAAGTGCAAGTTTTGCAACTTCTTCCGGCATACCAAACCGTCCGGCAGGAATTTCTTCCGCAAGTGCCAGACGTTCTTCTTCCGAAAATACGGCGTTCATTTCAGTATCGATCACTCCGCAGGCGATGGCATTCACTTGAATATTGCTTGGCGCAAGTTCTTTGGCAAGAGCCATTGTGAGTCCGTTCATGCCGGCTTTTGTTGCAGAATATGCCGCCTCGCAGGAAGCACCGACTCTTCCCCACATAGAAGAAATATTGATAATTTTTCCTTGCTTTTGCTGAACCATATAAGGAATGGCTGATCTTGAACAATAAAAGACAGAAGAAAGGTTGGTATTAAGGATATTCGTCCACTCTTCATCCGTCATATCTGTTAATAACCCGACATAAGAAATGCCGGCGTTGTTGATAAGTACGTCAAGTCCCGGAGTAATTGTGGAAATCTTTTCAAAAATTTGCCGTACTGCATCGGGATTACCGACATCACAGGGAACAAGTGTACAGCTTCCACCGTGACTTGTGATGGAATCGGCAATTTCCTGAAGTTTATCTGTTGATTTATTACAATTTAAAAATACATGATAACCATGTGTTGCAAAGATACGGGTACAGGCCGCCCCAATCCCACGGGAGGCACCGGTTATCAAAACGTGTTTTTCCTGCATGGATAGTTACCTCGCTCATTGTTTGCTGCTGTTCACAAGTAATGTGGTTACTGTTCACAGTACCTGTGACCAGCAACGCATCTCGCCATTTTAAATCGCCTTTGGCGATAGGCGAGATGCCGTTCAAGACAAAACGTGCATCCTCCGTGTCAATCAGCGTAGT